>DAOWFD010000398.1 GCA_030638185.1 Candidatus Aegiribacteria sp. | reverse complement strand
TGTGTGAAGCTGGTGGTCGATTCAGTACGTCCAGCTGAAAGGTATCATTCCAAGGTAGAATCTGTTAATGATAATATTCGGGTTCTGAGGTGATTCCAGAGTGATCGTTGTCATTCTGTCGATCGTACTTCCGGGAATTCTGAAGACCAGTAATATGTCTCCATCCCATTCTCCATCCAGAACGAAGCCTTCCCATGTGATCCACAGATCACTGAGTTCCTCAAATTGCATGTCTCCGTTTGACCATTCACAAAGTGTCTCCAATACTGTATTCCATGAATACGGAACCATCTTCTGAGAACTGTCAGATATCCCGGCCGCTCCGGAGAGCATCATCTCCACCCGATCATTTTCACCTCTTGAGAAGACCAGCACCTGGCCTTCAAACGAGGAATCAAGACCTCTTCTGCCGGTGAAAGGATATGGAGGATTATCTTCATCAAACGGGATTGAGCATTCGTAGAAAACAAATCTATCCTTTGTCCCGTTTCCGAAGTCCAGTACATGGGCAGCCCCGTTCCTCCATTCGTCCATTGCCCATCCGGAATAGGTTCGATTTTCCGGAAGGACAGATGATGGAAGCTCATATTCTCCCATGTTGCGTCCCGATGTAATATTCCATGTGATCGAGGAATCATCGGCTCTGAAATTTTCAGGGAAAGGAAAAATCTCTGTGAAGTAACCGGATGAGAGTTCAACTGTGAATTCCGCATCATAGAAATCACATCCATAGAAGTAGACTACCGGAGCCTTGTCATCCAGGGACGGTGAACTCCAGGGGTTCATCATGTAATTCAATTCAGGTACGCTCTCCAGTAGCATCTCTTCGGAGATGGTTATTACTCCCCACTCGTGGATGATTACGCTGTTCCAGTCCTCAGGTACGCTAATCGTATCGACAAGGGCCGCGGCAAACATAAGAGGGATCATAATCCACTCCTTTCACTTGTTTATCCGGATTGAGCAATCCTTAACGTCAGATTGAGAGTATCCCCACATAGAATCTGCTGTATTCTATTTCATGTTCCTCTGAGGTTTCCAGTGTAATACTGCTCATTCTCTCAATGGTTTCTTCAGGCAGGGGGAATACAAGAAGAGTATCACCACTCCAGGAACCGTTGTAGATCCAGTCACCCCACGTAGTCCACATGGCACTGATCTCATCTGATATCATCGTTCCACCAGCCCAGGAACAGAGGGTTTCAAAGACATCTCCGTATTCGGTTGCCTGCTGCAAGTCTCGATGCGTTCCGTATCTTTCAGCAATCGGATCGATAATCACTTTTCCATCCAGCTTGATGAACCTTATCAGTTCACCATGATATTCAGGATCCAGTACAGTACTTTCATCCGTAAGAATCGCCGGATAGAAGTCATCATTGCTTCGCGGTGTCAGAGCACACTCGTAATAGATGAATTTTTCACTGGCTCCATCACCGAACTCCAGCAGAAACGATGAAGGCCTCCTCCAGATATCGAGGATCTCGGGGGAAAAACTTAATTGATCACTTCCAGCTGAAATGTCAGTTCTACCGGGTTCCCTCCACGAAGTAGCGGAAAAGGTCCACACCGCTTTTGCGGAGTTAAGTAGATGCAGTGGGGCGATAGAGATCAATTCCTCCGGGATAGGCCAGGTTTCGATAAATGTTCCGGACGGAACTGTGACAGTGAAAGTACCCTGAAAAAAAGCTCCGTAAAAGTAAACAACAGGGGCTCTGGATACTACTTCGTCCCAGTCATGTGCAGTTGTGAAGTTCTCAAAAGGATCAGATGGCGGAGCTGCTCCTATTACTATTTCCTCAGCAAAGGTGATTGCTCCCCATTCGTGTACATAAATCGTATTCAATTCAGCCGCTGGTGCAACAATGGTATCTACAAGTGCCGCAAACATCAGTGGTAGCATTCGATCCTCCAATCAGAAGGGAGACTTATTATCCTGTTTCTTATACATTTCGCCTGGATGTTTATTCCCCCTAACTGTCCAGTTTCAGCGAACACAGTCAGATAACAGGATTATTCTGATTTCAGTTCGGCTGTATGCACATTGATAGTCTTACCTGAAGAACAGGTCAACTTTCGCGTATGCTTCCCGCCTTCAGGTGTGTGCCGGGATGTCGATCATTGTCTTTTTCATCCCTTTACAGCATTGACTGGATAAGATAACGCTTATTATTATTATTTAGAGTAAGATACACGTTTGGGATAATCTTCCTGTTCCTGACTTGTTGTTCAGGAAAATAGGCCGGGTAAGTGGCGTTTCCCAGCATGTGATAATATTCGACCAAAGAAAGGGAGTATACCTATGACATCTTCAGATAACGCTATGAAGAAGGGAACATCCTTCTTGTTTCTTTTACTGATCTCTCTGTCAGGTTTCCTGGTCGCGTGCGGGAGTACTGAAGAGGAATCGAGATCAGAAGAGCTCACCGCAAAAGCAACGAAACTCGTGGAATTTCTAGTGGAGGGGAATTTCTCAACGGCAATGGAGGACTTCGACAGCGTTATGAAAGGCGTTCTCCCTTCGGAAAAACTCGAGGACGCCTGGATCTCTCTGGTTTCGCAGGTCGGCGCTTTCCAGAAACAGACAGGGACACATATGGAGGAGACCGAGGGCTATTTGATCGTTTACGTGACCTGCGAATTCGAGAATTCAATGATAGACATCAAGGTGGTATTTAACACCGAGAATCAAGTAGCCGGTCTTTTCTTTGTCCCTTCCACTGGTTCCACCGAGTAAGTGACTGTGCCGGGTGAAGGAATCGTTCTGGATTCCAGGTGGCTCAGTCGGATATCAGGATGCTGTCCGATGCACCACACCGAATCCGGACATGCTTTCTACAATGCTCGATGAACGAATACCACAGACAAGGGAATCACTGAGGTTGTCACTTGGACAAATGCTTGTATGGTATAAATGAACGGGGTCATAAGCTGTGGTCTCATGTTTCATCGAATACATAATCCTTTCAGCAAGTATATGATCCGCACGATAATCACCTGGTTTTCACGACCGGACTCGAACGAATCGAGAGCAGACAATTACCAATCGGGAATAAATAGAATGAAAATTGAGGTGATTTCAATGAAGTTAATAGCCGTATCATTCGTGCTGTTCGCTTGTTCTGCGGTACAGGGGGATTACTGGTATGGGGATTTCACAGATGACAGGACCGTTGTATTCTCGAATACTGCTGTGATCCTTTCTTATCCTGACATTGACTGCTCGCAGGGTGTCAGGCTTCCGATGGGAACTGAACTCGATATAACAGGATCTTCGGGAAAAGACAGCTTGCCGGACGGAATGCCATTTTACTGGTACGAGACCACGTTTGAATACAACGGCGATGAATGTACCGGCTACATCCCCGGACCCGATCTTGCAATGACAAGCCTTGTACTCGGCGGGGATACGCTTTTTGTTTTCACAGTCGATGGATTCAACCCGAAGGAGTATTGTTTCATCGCCACAGCGAGAATAATCAGTTCAGATGAGATTCTGGCGGAACAGGTTTTCCGTCCGATCGACACAGGTTCCATCCAATCTCCATACGGCTACTGCATCAGAGGATTGGAACTTCAGGCTGACGGACTTACCGGAATTAAAGACCTGATCGAACTTTCCTTTATCTACGAAGCATGTGGATACGAGAACCGCGACGTCCTTTTCGCATGGACCGGTACCGATCTTATAATGGGACCACATGCCAGTTCACAGTTCGAAGCGGGTTGCTACCACTACAATGAGAATTTCGTACTCCCGTCCGACTCGGGAGGAGTAGACAACGAAGTCTCAATTGAGGTGATCGTCGAGGAATGGGATGAGGGCATAGAGGGCTACGTGAACACAGATAAAACATCTGTAACCTACATATGGAATGGTGAAGTATTCGAGTGAACTGATATCCTTAATCCTAACAGAGAAGGTTTCGCTGTTGCTTGACATCTTTGTCGATGCTGATGCATGCCCGGTCAAACAGGAAATATTCCGGGTCGCAAAACGATATGGTTTAAAGGTCATTCTGGTTTCGAACTCATGGATGCGTACTCCGGAATCAAGCTGGCTGGAACTGATTGTTGTGGATAAAGGGGCAGATGTAGTTGATGACTGGATCGTTGAACACGCAGGCAGCGATGACATTGTTATTTCAGGTGACATACCTCTTGCCTCAAGATGTCTTAAAAAGGGAGCACTGGTGCTGGGGAACACAGGACGTCCTTTCGATGAGGACAACATCGGGGATGTTCTGTCCGTAAGGAATCTCCTGTCTGATCTGCGGGAACAGGGAATGATAACCGGAGGGCCAAAACCATTCGCGAAAAAGGACCGTTCAAAATTCCTGCAGGTATTGGATGAAATGATAGTTAAAATCCGCCGCAGGAATGGCATTAAATCATAAATGATCTGATTCGAGTATTCGAAAATAAGGGAGGAGAACCATGAGCGAAGAAAGAAAAAAGCTTTCCCCGCTTGCATACGAGTCCATGGATGGTGAGGACTATCCTCCATATGTACACGCCAGGAAGAGAATAACAGAATTTTCTGTCAGGGCGATCATACTCGGTATATTCCTTGCCGTGATCCTTGGCGCCGCCAACGCTTATCTTGGTCTGAAAGTGGGAATGACAGTGTCCGCCTCCATCCCGGCGGC
>DAOWFD010000341.1 GCA_030638185.1 Candidatus Aegiribacteria sp. | reverse complement strand
TGTTCCTGAGTGCATGGCAATCAAGGCCGATCCCGCAAAGACGAATATTGGATCACAGAAAATGCAAGAGCATGTGGGAGCCATTCAAATTGAGCAAGGCAAGGATTATCCTGTGCCAAATACTGACAAATACATTCCAAATGAAAGACACTATTTATATATGGTCTTTAGAGAAACCTGGAGTAATGGTACCTAATAAATCGCCGAACACGGACGCGGATAGCCGTTCCAGCCATCAGCGCCCTTTAGCTCGGTCGTTAGCCCGGTGTCAAATCATAGAGTGTTTTGGAGGAATAAGTAAGTGAATATCACTAGACACGATATCATTTCTATTCTGCATGAACACCTGGTACCGAATACGAAAATCCTCGCCATGTGGCTGGAAGGTGCAGACGCAACTAATACCGTTGACGAGTATTCCGATATAGATCTATGTTGTTCAGTCGAAGCGGGCGCAATAACTGAAGTCATAGAGCATGCTCGAAAAACACTTGAAAACCTCGGTTCCCTTGATTTAATAGAAACTCTTGACACTGGAGAAGATTACCAACATACCGTTTTCCACTTAGCGGGAACATCGGATTATCTTCTTGTTGACTTCAACCTATTTGTTGGTCGGGGAAGTAATTTTATTGAGGCAGATGAAATTGAGAAGCCTTTGATCTTATTCGATAGGGGTTCGGTCATACGATACTTGGGTCAAGAAGAATACTTGGTGACAAAGAAAAATAGCCAACGGATACAAGAATTAAAGAATACGATTGCACAGAGTTCCCGGATCGAGAAATATGTGAAACGCGGGTTATTTCTGGAGGCTTATGGTTATTATCAGCGATGGCTTCTTGCACCCCTCATTGAGATCCTTCGTATACGGTACACACCTCTTCACCCCGATTATTACATTGTCCATATTTCTCGCCATCTGCCCAGCGATATTCTAATGCGACTCGAAGGGTTATTCAAAGTGAACTCGGTGACGGAAATCGAGGTTAAAAGTAAGGAAGCTTTGTTGTTCTTTAATGAAACCGTGACAGAATTAAGCACAAATCCACAATAGAAAACAAAATCCTTCGGATGAATACAATGGAAGAAAGCAATACTGGCAGTGATTTTAAATGCCCAATAGGACATCACTCTACTTTATAGGAGACCTGATCTGGAGGTAGATGTCTCTTCGGGATAGCAATCTGATTAGGAATATTGAGAATGCATTTCCTGTTTTGGAAAGGAAATTGAATTTAAACAACAGTTTTAACCAGTCACAGAAGCAGTGTAAAACAGCAGAGTGATTTCTGTGCTGGTTATATAGAGTGTTATGGCACTGAATGGAGGACTGAATGCTTATATGTACTTTGTCAATAACTGTTGCCCTTGCCACCACAAACCTTACAATCACCGAACCTGTTGATGGTGAAACCTACGATGGAGACTGGCTCGCTATCAAAGCAATTGTTGAAAACGAGAATGAAGTACCTGATTCAGTTCACTATATGCTCAATGGTGAATCCGTTATTCAGATTCCAAGGCTGAGTACCGACTGGTATACTTACATGGCAAATGATCTTCATACCGGCTTCTCAGAGTCAACAGCTCCCACTGACAACACGATTCTCTGGACAGCGCCGGTTACAGGAAACACTCACGAGTTCTGTAGCCCGGTAGTAGTGGACGGTGTGGTGTACTTCGTTTCCGATGAACAGTCTATTGCATTTGCGCTGGACGCTGCCACAGGCGAAATTATCTGGCAGTATGATGTAGTGAATCATGTGGATGATGCTGTTACATGGTTCGATGAAAAAGTATACGTGGCTGCCGATTCAGCCTGGTGCCTTGATGCACTTACCGGAGAAAAGATTTGGGCTTTCAAACCTTCATCTTTCTATAAGATGAACGGGACTCCGGCACTTGGGGATGGAGTGGCTTACTTCAGTTTTGCGCCCGACGGCGGCTCCCTGCAGGTCTATGCTTTGGATGCCGAGAACGGTGAGCAGATCTGGTTTACCGATATTCCCTTTTACTCTACAGGCTGTTTAACCCTTCATGTTAACAGGCTCTATGTTCCTACTTCCTATGGGAAACTGTATGCGTTGGATATCAGTGACGGTGCCATCATCTGGGAGAATTCCGACTCATCCATAGGTTACTGGGATTCATCACCAGTTGTTGTTGATGGTGTGATCTACATCTGCGGTCGTGATGGAATAGCCAGGGGTATTGATTCTGAAACCGGTACTACTCTCTGGGCAGAAGAGATCACTGCCGGTGTGCACTACATCGCTGCCACACCGGCTTACGCCTACGGAGAAATATATTTTGCTGATCAGGTTGATTCCTTCCACTGCCTGGATGCACTTACCGGTATTCCCATCTGGTCAGTTCCAGGAGTTCAACACGGATCCTCCGGAATAGCAGATGGAACGGTTTTTTACGGAGAAGGGGCTGACAGAAGCTATGGGAAAGTTGTCGCTTTGTCCTGTGAATCAGGGGAGGAGATCTGGTCTTACCAGACCGGAGGAACAGAGATCTTTTCTAGTCCTGCCATCACAGATGGCGTTGTGTACATCGCAGGTATGGACTGGAATCTCTACGCCTTCGGGACCGGTCTGAAGTACACCTATCGTGAAGATTATTTCTACGCGGAAGTCGGCTCCAACGAGCTGATAGTGACATCCTTCGATGACGGTACTGCTGTTGCAGCAGATACTATTAACTTCACAGTCACACAAACTGGTATCACCCTGGAACCTTCCAGAAGGCTAGCTCTATGTGCCAGTCCGAATCCCTTCCACTCTTCTGCATCCATCTCCTTTGAGCTTTCAGAGCCTGGGTTTACTTCAGTTTACGTTTACGACCTTTCAGGAAGGATAGTTACCATACTTGAGAATTCAGTTCTTCCAGCGGGAGAGCATTTCATACAGTGGAACTGCATAAATCAGAATGGGGAACCTGTTTCAGCAGGTCTGTATTTGTGCAGGATTCAATCTGGTGGGATTTCTGAAACCACGGGTTTATGTCTGCTGAGATAGAAGCCGTACACAGAGGCTGCAGTGGAATCGCCGCCAGCGCATTAGCCCGTCACAATGCAATCCAATGAGCCTTAGTGTTAGCATAAAAAGAGAGGATTGACAAGCAGTATCTATATTGATACTATGCTCTATGGCAAAGATTGAAAACCTGATACGAAAGATGAGGAAGAACCCGAAGGTGTTCGATTCTCGGATTTATGCTGGATCTGCAAACACTTCCTGGAAGAAGCCAGGCAATCTGAATCAAGTTACCATATCTACAAGACTCCATGGCAAGGTGATCCCAGGATAAACATCCAAAACATGAAGGGTCAAGCTAAAGCTTATCAGGTAAGACAGGTTCTTCGAGCCATAGAGAGGTTGAGTGAAGAAAATGCAACTGAAGAATGACCTTTACACATACAGGGTAACGTGGTCCGATGAGGATCAGGAGTACGTGGGCTTATGTACCGAGTTTCCCAGCTTAAGCTGGCTTGCCGAAACTCAGGAATCAGCACTTCAGGGAATAAGGCAATTTGTGGCAGAAGTTATCTCAGATATGAAAACAAGCAACGAAAAAATTCCTGTACCGTTCTCAATAAGAAAATATAGTGGGAAGTTCATGGTTCGAATTCCTCCTGAGGTTCATCGTAAAATTGCTATAATAGCTGCAGAAGAGGGAGTAAGTATAAATCGTCTGGTAAGTGCAAGACTTGCGAAATGAAATGCTAACACTGTATGAACCAGTCACAGATGCCAGCGATATGCGATTTGATTTCTGTGCTGGTTATGCTGAGCGTTGGTCGTAAAGGGACAAGGTACTATTATGGGTATATTGAGAATCGCCCTGCTGCAAGCGCTGCCTGCGGGATGGAACCAGGAAGCGAACCTCACCAAGGGTGAAAGCCTCTGTCGTAGCGCTCAAGGGATGGGTGCAGATATTGCCCTCTTCCCTGAGATGTGGAACATTGGGTACCGATTCTTCGAGTCCTCAGAACCGGAGTCGCAAGACAGATGGAAGGCCGAAGCTATAGCGACCGATAGTGCCTTCGTTCGGCGTTTTCGAGAGCTAGCCCGCGAGTTGAACATCGCGATAGCAGTCACCTATCTTCAGGAATGGGATCAAGCCCCACGCAACTCCGTGTCCTTGATCGACAGGCACGGAGAGGTCCTGATGACCTATGCAAAGGTCCATCCGTGCGAGTTCGCCAGTGAAGCAGCTCTCACGCCCGGTGACGGCTTTCAGGTTTGCGCCCTGGACACCGAGATCGGAAATGTACAGATAGGAGCCATGATTTGCTACGATCGGGAATTCCCTGAGAGCGCCAGAGTGCTCATGATCCATGGCGCAGAGATTATCCTTACCCCGAACTCGTGCACTCTCGAGCACCATCGGTTGGGTCAGTTCAAAGCCCGTGCGTACGAAAACATGGTGGGCCTTGCTATGGCTAATTACGCTGCGCCACACTGTAATGGCCATTCCATCGCCGTTGATCCGATTGCCTTCGGGGAGGACGGGACTTCTCGCAACACCGTCCTTGTCGAGGCAGGTGAAGAGGAAGGAATCTCCGTGGCAGAGTTCGACATGACGGCGATCAGAGATTACCGCAGGAGGCAAAGCTGGGGGAACGCGTACCGAAAGCCTCGGGCCTATGAGGCGTTGACGATTCTTGATGTCCGAGAGCCTTTTGTCAGGAGTGATTCAAGACGATAGCGCGGTCAACAACCGGCTGCAGCGGGTGAGGACAAGACGCGACGTTGAGCTGTTGCGTTCAACGAAAGATATATGATGATCACAACTGATATTGATGGCATTGGCGAAGCGCTGATAAGTCTTGGCGCAGCAGATCTGCTGCAGCCAGGTCACTCTGCGGTGATCAAGATCAACCTCCCTCGTCCGCCGGCGAGGGATCGTCCGCGCACACATCCGGATCTAATCCGCGCCGTAGTTTCCATCATCCGATCGCGTGGAGCATCCTGCGCCATTGCGGAAGGCACAAATGGCTTTCTGGCACAGAATATCGAGAGTATCGGGTTGGCAGATTTCGTAAAGGAGAACGAGGTCGAGCTGATCGATCTCGACTTGATGGAAGACATTGAGACGATAACCATAGGTGATGAGCTG
>DAOWFD010000113.1 GCA_030638185.1 Candidatus Aegiribacteria sp. | reverse complement strand
GCAGGATAGGGACCCTGAGAATGCTTGAGATCCTGGAAAGGCTGACCAGAGGAGAGGGTGAGCCGGAGGACATTGAGAAACTGGAGCAGTTGTCCATACAGATAAAGGAGGCAAGCCTCTGCGGGTTGGGACAGACCGCTCCAAATCCGGTACAGACAACGATCCGCTACTACCTTGATGAGTACAAGGCTCATATTTACGAGAAGAAATGTCCCGCCGGTGAATGCCAGGCACTTGTGGAATTCTATATCGTTCCGGATAAGTGCGTCGGATGCACTCTCTGCGCGAAGAACTGTCCGGTCAATGCCATTTCAGGTAAAGTAAAAGAAATACACATAATTGATACTGAAGCCTGCGTTAATTGCGGCAAGTGTATAACAAGCTGCAATTTCGGTGCAGTCCTTACAAGGTAGGAGCGGCCAATGGATAAGATCAGAGTTTTGATCAACGGCAGGGAGATAGAGGCCACCCCCGGAAAAACTATTCTTGAAGTGGTCCATGAAAATGAACTTGATGATATCCCAACCCTGTGCCACTCGCCGGAGCTTGATCCGTACGGTTCATGTTTTCTCTGTGTTGTGCAGGTTAAGGGCAGAGGTAACCTGGTTCCTTCATGCGCTACCCGCATTGCTCCCGATATGGAGATTGAAACCAGGAACGAAAGGATCATGGCATCGAGGAAAACAGCTCTGGAACTTCTGCTTTCCAACCATTACGCTGACTGCATATCCCCCTGCATGGAGGGTTGTCCTGCGGGTGTTGACGCCCAGGGATACATAGCACTCTCCGCAATGGGGCAGTATCAGAAGGCGGTTGACCTCATACGGGAAAAGAACCCCCTTCCAGCCATATGCGCACGTGTATGTGTTCGCAAGTGCGAGGACGAGTGCAGGAGAATGGATATAGATGCTCCCGTCGCTATAAACAACATCAAGAGATTCGTTTCGGATTCACCGAAAGCGTACGAGACCGTGCCAGAATGCGCCCCTGATACTGGAAAAACAGTCGGGATTATTGGCTCGGGACCAGCGGGTCTCACGGCGGCATGGTTCCTGGGCAGAAGCGGGATAAAGCCTGTCATTTACGAAGCAAAAGAGCGTACCGGAGGAATGCTTCGCTACGGTATTCCCGAATACAGGCTCCCCGACGACATCCTGGACAGGGAGGTTGAGTATATCTGCCGTACCGGTGCGGAGATCAGATGCGGCGTACGTGTTGGAAAAGATGTGACCCTTGAGGAACTGAGGGAGAAACATGATGCTGTCTTTGTGGGTCCCGGGGCATGGACGGGAAAAGCTATGCGGGTCGAAGGCGAATTCGATACCGAGGGCGTGGTAACCGGCGCGGATTTTCTTGTTGAGAAGGCTGACGATCCTGAACAACTTTCCGGGACAGTGGTTGTTGTGGGCGGGGGTAATACCGCTATGGATGCCGCCCGGATGGCGTGGAGGCTTAATGCTGACAAGGTTATCGTTCTCTACAGGAGGACCAAAGCTGAAATGCCTGCGGATAAGATGGAGATCGAAGATTGCCTGGAAGAGGGTATAGAAATAATGGAGCTGGCTGCTCCGACGGGGATAATAAAAAAGAATGGCAGGATCAGTGCCCTTCACTGCCAGAGGATGAAACTCGGTGAGCCTGATGATTCCGGGAGACGTCGCCCCGTTCCCATTGAGGGTGCCGAATTCGACCTTCCCTGCGACCTCGCGATTCCCGCTATCGGCCAGAATACCGTTCTCGACGGTCTTATAGATACGGATGATGGTGAGCTGGACCTTACCCGGTGGAACACCTACATCGTTGAAGCAAGAACAATGAAAACCAATATTGAGGGTGTATTTGCAGGGGGAGATGCCGCTGATGACGGACCCACCGTTGCCATCGATGCGATCAGGGACGGGCAGAAAGCTGCGAAAGCAATAAAGGCCTGGCTTCTGAATGAGGAACTTGAACCGGAACCCTTCCTGGTTAACAAGGAATTCTGGTCAAAACCCGGCAAGGCGGAACTCGGTGACATAAAAGAATCACCGCGTCACGAAGTTCATCTGATAGATGTTGATGACAGGCGCAACAACTTCCTGGAAGTGTCAACAGGTTTTGAATCCGAGGATAATGACCACGAATGCGACCGTTGCCTGTCATGTGGCTGCGTAAGGTACGATGACTGCGACCTAAGAATTTACGCGGAGGAATATGGCGTGGATATGGAGCATTTCAAGGGTTACGTGCGAAAGCACAAGGTTGATGACCGCCATCCGTATATCTCCTACGATCCGAACAAGTGTGTTCTCTGCGCAAGGTGTATCAGGACCTGCGCGAGAGTGCTGCCGGTATCGGCCATCGGGTTCGTGGGCAGGGGTTTCAGGACGGAAATGCGCCCTGCCATGAACGATCCGCTTGTTTCTACAAGCTGTGTAAGCTGCGGCAACTGTATCGATGCCTGTCCAACGGGAGCCCTCACAGTGAAGTACCCCTTCTCGGGAAGAGCCTGCCTTGAAACCCTGGATGTAAAAACCCACTGCGGTTTCTGCTCCCTCGGTTGCGAGATCCTCGTGAGGTCCTTCGGTGTTGGAAGGTATTTCATAGCTTCATCAGGAATTCCCGGAGAATACCTGTGCAGATACGGCAGATTCGGACAGGAGTATTTCATCAAACAGGAAAGGTTCACATGTGCTGTTGAGAAGGATGGATATTCCTACAGCCCTGTGAGTTTTGAGGGGGCGAACGTGAGAATAGTAGAATCCCTGAAACAGGTGGCTGACGAGCATGGTCCTGAAAGTGTTGCCGTCTTCGTATCTCCAGAACTAACAAATGAGGAACTCTACCTTGCAGGAAAAATTGCAAGGGAGGGCATAGGGACGAACAATATCGGCTCACTCGCAATACTCTCAGGCGGGGGCCGTTCCGGTGTACTGGATACTGCATTCGGATTCACGGCTTCCACATCCGATAGAAGCTGCATTGATAATGCTGACCTGATCATCTGTAACAACACATCCCTTCAATCCGATCATCTGATACTTGCAGTGGATGTTATCCAGGCTGTTAAGAACGGGGCGAAGCTCATCGTTTCGAATTCTGTTCTGGACTCTATGGACCAGCACCTTGCTGCCCTGGCAGTAGATCCCATGAGAGGCAGAGCTTCGATCTTCTGGAATGCTGTTATGCAGGTACTCATAGATGATGGAGACGTCTCTCCGACGGACATTGACGGAGGTGAAGGGTTCCTTCTTAACAGAGAAGTTTCCATAGCTGCGGCAGCTGCGAGATCCGGAGTAGAAGAATCGGATATATTCGAAACTGCCGAGCTTATCCGTCATTCGGGAAACATTGTTTTCATTCACAGCCCGGATAGAGCACAGGGTTCATCGCCGGATGACATGGAAATATTCGCTGACCTGGTCCTGATGCTTAGAGAAGCTGGCAAGGTTTCAGATATGCTTCTTCCGAGGCTGATCGCGAACAGCGCAGGCCTTGAGGTAATGGGAGCAGATCCTGCATTCCTGCCCGGTAGAATGGCTGCGGGCGATAAGCTGCCAGGAGCCGCAACAAGTCAGGAGCTAAGGGAGATTCTTGAGGCGGGAACAATTAGAGCGGCACTTATAATCGGTGAGAATCCACTGGAGTATAACAAACCGGGTTCCTGGTTCCGTAATACTGAATTCATTGCTGCCATGGACTGGACTGACACTGAAACCACCAGATTTGCTGATGTTACACTTCCGGGTTCGACCTTCCTGGAGACTGCAGGGTCAAGGTGCAACTTCGAAGGGAACCTGACCGAGTTCACCAAAGCGGTTACACCGCCATCGGGGAAAACCGGTGTGGAGGTTTTACATGCTCTTGCCGATGCATTTGGAGTAGATGCTTCAATCGGGAAAATTGACAGTATTGTCAGGGAAAAACTCGGTGATCTTGTACGATTCTACTGGAATACCGGGGAGGACAGGAACTGGGATGGCAGGGGAACACTCATTCCCGTTTTGGCAGACGCAAAAGCTGCTTCTATCCAGCCACCATTGACGCATTCCCAGGAATACCGAAAGGAAATCCTCGAAGTAGGTACCGAACGCTTCCGCGTTATTTAATTAGGGACGGAGGCTTTTTATTCGTAAAACGTGAATAATCTGCGATAGCGAATAAAAGTCTCCGTCATATCGCTTGCAAGATTCATGATCTATGATTGTGATCTGGGTATTTGCGAGGGCGTCCTCTTTTTTTTGAGGAACTGGTCTGCGAACCCTGCGCGGACTAGGTTCCGTGGCAAAACGATGTTCCGGAGATAGAGGTCGGGTGAAGTGTAACAAGTCCGACTTCCGGTGGAGCGAGTACCATCATACCAGATTCCCAGTGCGTATTTGTCAGCAACGATGTTTGACTGCAGGTGTTTCAGGTCATATGGTTAGTTTTAGTCTGGAATTGGAGGCTTATTGGGACGAATGGGCTTCTATGTGAGCAAATCAAGGGATCGTGGAGAAGCCATTGTCCAATCGTTAATTTGTCACACTTTCGAATATGAAAATTCAGAATTCCTGTACAGATTTAGCTTAACTCGGAAAGATTCATGCAGAACTATTCCCAGAAGAATTTGTGACCGGCAAAACTCAATAACAAATGGGAGTGTATTAGAGAGATGACAGCACAGACATTGCTATACATCATTATCGGGGTAATTCTGTTTGATTTTCTGCTTGAAAGGTTTCTGGATATTCTGAACAGAAGCAGATGGAGTGATAGTCTACCTGAATCGCTCAAGGGAATATATGATCAGGAGAAATACAGCAAACAGCAGAATTATGAGAGAGTGAAATTCAAGTTCAGGCAGGTAGCGAGTACATTTAATCTGGTTACTATGTTGCTTATGTTCTTACTTAATGGTTTTGCACTTGTTAATGCTTTTGCGGTCTCCGCTGTACATCATCCTATTCTTCAAGCATTGATATTTTTTGGAATTCTGATGTTCGGAAGCAGTATACTGGGAATTCCATTTAAATATTATCGGACTTTTCATATTGAAGAGCGATTTGGTTTTAATAAAACAACCAGTAAGACATTTATTCTGGATATCCTGAAAGGCTGGCTTCAGGATGCTGTTCTTGGAGGAGGGCTTCTTGCTCTGGTTATCTGGTTCTTTATCTGGGCTGGCGAGTATTTCTGGCTCTACGCCTGGGGCGCAATAGGTTTCTTCACGATTTTTATGGCAATGTTCTACTCGAATCTGATCGTACCCTTATTTAATAAACAAACTCCACTAGAGGAAGGAGAGTTAAGGAGTAAAATAGAAGCGTTCAGTAGGGAAGCCGATTTTAAACTGGATAATATCTACGTTATTAATAGTTCTAAAAGGTCGACTAAGTTGGATGCGTATTTTACTGGTTTGGGATCCAGGAAACGTATAGTATTGTATGATACGCTGATCAATGACCTCTCAGACGAGGAAATTGTAGCAGTATTGGCTCATGAAGTAGGGCACTATAAGAAGAAACACACTCTGATCGGTATTGGTCTGTCAGTTATACAGACTGGCTTCATGTTGTTTTTGCTGTCTTTGTTCATCGATAGTCCATTACTTTCCCTTGCACTTGGAATTAGTAAACCGACATTCCATATAGGACTTCTCATTTTTGTAATTCTGTATTCTCCGATTTCAACGGTGTTCGGGGTGATAATAAATGCCGTTAGCAGAAAGTATGAGTATCAGGCAGATGAATTTGCCGTTGTTCACTATGATCATGTGCTTACGTGTGATGCTCTGAAAAAACTGTATGTTAATAATCTAAGCAATCTAACTCCACACCCCCTGTATGTATTCTTCAATTATTCACATCCAACCTTGCTCAAGCGACTGGAAGCTATAAATGACAACGATGTTTGACATGACACTTGTTTCAATCTTGAATCGGAGATTTCCGTCTCTGATAATCTGCAATAGCGAGTAAAAATGCCTCCGTCAAATCGCTTGCAAGATTCATGATAAAAGATTGTGATCAGGGTATTTGCGAGGGCGCCCTCTTTTTCGAGGAACTGCATTCATCCCGTGAGTGTTCACCATTCGTTTCAGGAACCAGTATCTTCCCACAGGACTGTTCATTTGTGCCGCTTTACGGATTTTAAGTATCTGGATTGTTTCCGGGTCAATGGATAGATACTCCTGCCAGTTTTCAATATCAATGTGAATATCCGAGTCTCTGTTTACTAGAAGATCATGCTTTCTGTGACCTGTGTGAAAAGCTGCGCTTGACCATCTATAATCCCATGGGTTCAAGGTCATTTCCGCGCGGACTGGATTTTGTTCGACATAACGTATGGCATTGTAGAGATATGAAGGCCCAAGCGGGCTTGAATGGAATCTGCATTGCCATAGATGACCCCTCCACTCATATTGTCTGTTAACGTAATATGCATATTGAGAGTGAGCTTTCCTGAAACAGGAAGCGAAGGATTTCTCCATCTCTGGAATAGCGATTAAATGAACATGATTATCCATCAGACACCAGGAGAGGAAAGATACAGCACACTCACCAGCCGCCTTTCTTAACATTAGGGCATACATGTATCTGTCGGAATCAGAGAAGAAAACAGTCTGGTTTCTGTTCCCACGCTGGACAATGTGATGAGGGATTCCCGGTACTACAACTCTCGCTGATCTTGACATACTAAACATATGTATACTAATATCGCTATATTTGTCAACCCCATTCTGAGATTCAGTTAGATCAAATTATTTAATGAATTTGAATAAAATCCCTCCGTTCCTATTTTTAAGTAATTTTATTTACAAATTTGCATTAAAATCCCTCCGTCCCTATTATTCAATACTCAGGTTTACTTTGGGTAGCAACAAAGGGGGATGAATTGCTAAGGGTTGAAAATCTTCGCAAAGTGTACAAGAACAGGAAAAAGAACGTTACAGAAACCGTTGAAGCGGTCAAGGATGTCTCCTTTGAATGCAGCCCGGGTGAGATTTTCGGACTCCTGGGACCCAACGGAGCCGGAAAGACTACTACTCTGAGATGCATATCCACTCTGATAAAGCCAACCAGCGGTAACGTATACATAGACCAACACAATGTGCTGGATGATGAGAAAGCCATCAGGTCCAGGATTGGTTTCCTTACATCGGACATGAAACTCGACGGCTTTTTCACTCCCGATTACATGATGGATTATTTTGGCGCCCTCAATAAGATGAGCAAGAAAGACATACAGTTACGGAAAGAATACCTTTTCAACGAATTGCAGATGACGGATTTCATCCAGAAGAAGATTGATAAGCTTTCCACGGGCATGAAGCAGAAAACAGCGATCGCCATAAGCCTTATACATGACCCTGAGGTAATCATTTTCGATGAGCCGACCAACGGACTGGATGTAATTACATCCAAGTCTGTTACAGATTTCCTGAGTAAGTATGCCAAAGAGGGAAAGACTATAGTAATATCCACCCATATCATGCATGTGGCGGAAAAACTCTGTGACAGATTCGGGATACTGGTTGAAGGTGAGCTGAAAGAGCTTGGTTCACTGAAGAATATTCTTGAACGCAATTCCTCGGATGATCTTGAGGATGTATTCTTCGGTTACATCCTTCCAGGAACGGAGGGGGAGGTGAACCATGTTTAGTGACAGCATTATCATTCTGAAGAAAGAGCTCAGGCGAATTTTTACTGACAGACGTATGGTGGCTATGCTGGTACTCCTGCCTCTTCTCATGCTCCCGGTGATGTACTCGGTAATGGCAAAGATGGGTGCGTCCAGGGATTCGGATATCACTTCATTCAGATCGACTATCTGCATTTACGAAGGAGTCGGTAACGAAGATTTTATGGGCCCCTTCATTGAGGCATTTTCAACGATCAACACGGACCTTGAGATAATACAGTCAAGCGAGATTGATTCCGTAAAACTGGCGATAACCGAGAAGGAAAAGGAACTCCTCCTGGTAATGCCCGATCATTTTCATGAAAGCCTGGCAGGATGCAGTACTTTCGACATCGCTGTTTATTTCAATTCCACTGCAGATTACTCACAGCACGCCTATAGCAGAATGAGCGAAGTCATGGATTCACTCAACGGAGATATAGTCAGAGAGAGAATCCTTGAGCGAGACCTGTCGGAGGAGATACTTACCGTATTTACAATAAACGAAGTTCCGCTGCAGTACGATCTTGCAAAGGAAGGCAGTGTAATTGGAAAGATAATCAGTATTCTCCTTCCCTTCTTCATAATTATTTACCTCTTTGTGAATTCCATGAAAGTTGGGCTTGATACGGTTGCCGGTGAAAAGGAGAGGGGAACTCTGGCTGTGATCCTGGTTAACCAGGTCAGCAGGCTTTCCATAGTTATCGGCAAGATGATATCCGTGATGATAGCCGCGATAGTCGGAGCTGCAAGTTCAGTGATCGGTCTTATCATCGGGTCAAGATATTTCATGGGAATGTTCGGTTCGTCGGGTGCCGCCATCTCGAGCTACAGCATGAGCTCACTTCATGTCCTCCAGTTCGCAATAGTGCTAATTCCTCTTGCTGTTCTGGTGGCCAGCATGGTTCTCATCGTATCAACTTTCGCCAGGAATACAAAAGAGGGCAATGGAATGATCATGCCCGTTTACTTCGTGGTCATGATCATGGGAATGGCAACCATGCAGACCGGAGATGTGGCTCCGAGGTGGATGCTTTCAACCCCCATCATCAATTCTCTGCTTGTTCTCAAGGAAATATTCATGCGGAGCGCGAGTTGGAACAGCATCGTAACTGCATTCCTATCCAGTATCATATTTGCGGCGATTCTGATATATCTGACACTGAGAATGTTCAGCAGCGAAAAGATACTTTTCAGGATTTAAGATATCCTCCGGATACGATGAAATCAGCCCCGTTGCTCCGTACAGGTGGCGGAGCGGTGGTGCTGGCTGCACTTATTATCGCATCAGAAAGAAGGTCCGTTTCGGACCGGTCCAGAAGTCGTGTGGCAGCCCTGTCCCGCAGCGGCTCCAGAAGATACGGTTCCTCAGGAAAAGATCTTCCCTTCAGAAGAACACATGGTTTCCCCATGGCGAGTATCTGGGATACGACTCCATAACCGGCCTTTGAAACCACTACATCAGAAGCGGCCATGATATCTGAGAATGTAAGACGCAGGTCTGAAAGTTTCTCCGGCGAGATATTGTAGATGCCTTCCGCAAGAGGTTCAGGGGTTGAAGACACAGGTAGAAATTCTTCAGGTACTTTCAATACTCTCCCTGAAGGCAGCTCTCTAAGTGCCACCAGGCAGATCCTTCGCTCCGGCAGAATGCTTTGCGCCTTTTCGGGATCACCCTCGGACCCGCTCCTCAGAAGAGGAACTTTGACAGTTTGATTGAATGGGCTGAAGCGGGGGCCAAGAGGGAGCCTGAGATAGGTTCCTCTCCTGTATAACTTACTTATGCTCCGGATATCATCGAGAATATCCGGAAACAGTTCTCCCATTATCCAGTCCCATGTGAAATTTCCTATTCCCACAGCGGGAACAGACCTTTCAGCTGCTGCCGCAACCGGCAGAGGATCAATGTCGGTTATCACCATATCCGGCCTGACAGTCTCCTGAAACCTGATCTCATCCTCAATGTTGGAACCCGCTGATGCGAGAAAGCGTGTAAGATCCCTGCGGGATTTATCCGTATCGATGTCTCCTCCTGTCTCGGATACAATCGGGGAGGGAGATCCGCAGTGAATTTCTTCGATATTCAAACCCTTCCAGAACCAGGTGGGGACATCCGAAGCAATAATTATCCTGCTGTGAGGATACGCCTGAGTATAAGTACTTATCAGTTCACGCTGTCTTGCAGCATGGCCCCATCCGTGGGATGAGATATGCCAGAGAATCTTCATCCTCAGAAACCCCTCTTCCGAATTCCGGTTAATCGTATCCGGACACTAATGCATCAATATACATATGAAGCGATTTTCTGACATAAGCTGGTGCTTGACGGTCATGCCCCAATTCCACATCTAATGGACTGAATTACAGGAATCTCCGAATATCCTGATTGAAGGGAAATACAGATGATCCGCCTTGAAAGCCTGTATACAGTAATTGAGAGTAGTTTCGATTTCCTGCTCGTTGTTGACGCGAACGAAAAAATAGTTTACGTAAGCCCGCTGCTTAAACGGACCTGTTCACCGGAGAACTGCGATGTTTCCGGAACACATCTTGATGACATTCTTGACGGGGAATCTCTTCAGTCATTCCGAAGTACCATGGACAAAATGCATGAAGGGGCAAGGGGTGTAATCGCACTGTTTACCACACAAACGGACAAATCATACCCCATCCCCATGAAGGTCGGATATATAGAAAGTGTCCATGGAGGCATCTATCTTTTCTTTGGAGCCCAGGTTGATGCCCTGCGCAGGGTCAGTAACTGGGAGAAGGAGGAAAGGGTAAAGGAACTCTCCTGCCTCTATTCGGTTGCCGAATGGATTGAAGTATCAGCCTCAATAAAGGAGTTTTTCACAAAACTGCCCGAATACCTTTCACGTGGTATGCGTACACCTGACGAAGCAGTTGTTTACTCCATGTTCCAGGGAGAAGAATACGGTCAGCAGCCATCCGAGGATGATTACATCAGTGTTGATCTCATGATCAGCGGTGAACATAAGGGTGAGATAAGAGTGGGATACATCAGCGGAACCCATGAGCATCTTCCTGAAGAGCAGAAAATGCTCAACGAAATAGGAAGAATGCTGAGCGTTGCCCTGGAGCGCAAGGAGCTTTACGAAAGAATTGCTCTTGAGCAGGAGGAAGAGGAAGAACTGAACAGCCGACTGAGAAAACTGGAAGTGGAAATCGATGAACGGGAAAGGGATCTGGAGGAACAGAAACAGAAACTCAGCTCAGCCGATTCCTACCTGGACAGGGTCAACAGAAGCTGGGAAGAGACAAGGCATCGCCTTGAAACCATGTTCAGGGTCATTCCCGGTGAAGTCATGCTTATCGACCTGAACAGGAATGTGGTCATGAGCAATCAAGATGATATTGAACCCGGTGATAAATGCTACAGAACATATTTCAACCGGGATACACCATGCAGAGACTGCAGGCTGGGAAAGATCAAGCGTGATAAGACACCCATAACTATTACAATAAGGGACGGGGACAGGTTCATGGAAGTCCATACTCTTCCGGTATACAATCAGGAGGAGGAAGTCGATGGTATACTGGAGTTCTACAGGGATGTCACCCTTGAGAAGACCTACGAACAGCAGATACAGCAGGCGGACAAACTGGCTTCACTTGGACAGCTGGTCAGCGGTATAGGCCATGAGATAAACAATCCGAACCAGTTCATAAGGGGCAATATCAAGATTATCAAACAGGCGATAACGGACATGCTGCCCATAGTGGATGCATACGGTGAGGATCATCCCGATCTGAAGATAGCCCGTCTCAAGTACGATTTCTTTCGTGAGCATATCATGACCCTCGTTGATGATATGACCCACGGTTCCGAACGGATAAAGGGAATTGTTGAAGGACTCAGGGGTTTCGCCAGAAAGGATGAGGGGCTCCTGGTTGATACTGTTGATGTAAATACTCTACTTGAGGCTACCACAAGGCTGGTGAAAAATGAGGTGCACAAGCATGCTGAGATAGTACTTGAACTGGGAAATGACCTGGCAAAATTCACCGGGAATTCGCAGAAGATAGAGCAGATCTTCGTTAATCTCATTGTAAACGCCGCGCAGGCAATTCCCGATGACAGAAAAGGTCTTATCACTGTTCGAACGTACATGGACCACAGTGATAATGTAATAATAGAGAT
>DAOWFD010000372.1 GCA_030638185.1 Candidatus Aegiribacteria sp. | reverse complement strand
GTTTTCTTCCGGATAGAGTATTTCCATAGCAAGGAAAACATCAATACCACGCTCCGAAGCAAGGATTCGAAGTGAACTCAGTAGAGAATCGGGAGATGTATCCAGGAACGAATCGTCTCCCAGATCAACCACCTGGAATCTCCCGCTTTCAGTAAACACGTCCATGACTTTGCCGAGAATAACACTGTCAGGGGCAAAATCATCAAAATCGATGGACACAACAGCAAGCCTGGGAAGTGTAGCCGAAACGGTTCCTGTAATAAAAAGTGTAAATATGGCAAATCCAATAAATCGCATCCTGACTCTCCCTACTCGGTGGTTTCCGCGGGAACAGTACTACCTTCCATGAACAGTTGCCGAATATCCGAAAGTGGAATTACCAGTACGGTATCCCTGTATACAAAAGAAATATAATCACTCCAGCCGGCAAAGAGTGAATCAAGAAGCAATGCGGTACTGCTGTCAGGTTGCCCGTCGGCATCGAATACAAGTTCAATATGGATATCTACCTTCAAAGCATCCATGTCATAGTATGACGTTTCATTGAAGCGGGAGTGATACTCACAGGATTGATTCAATGTCCTGTTGTCTTGCGTTTCCTCACTGGTCGAAACAACTGAAGGGACAGTTTCGACAGTCGCAAGTCCTGTTGTGTCGGCATCCAGGGAAAGGGTGATGTCGCTGACCTCGTCCACCTGCACTTCCAGGTTGATGTCTTCAACTGCTCCCAGTAACATAGTTTCCTCAGTAATCTCAGTTTCTTCACATTCCACCTCGTACCCCGAAAGACCCGCACTTCCTCTGTCCCCGGAAACACTTTCTGTTACTGTCCCACCTGCAATAACCTGCCGGTCAGTCTCTTGGATAAGTCTGCCTGCACCTCTCAGAGATTCCCCTGACCCCTCTTCATCCGCAGCGGCCTGCGACAATTCAGGCGCCCCGTCAGTAGTAACACCGTAGCCTAGCGGTTCACCGATGATTTCCTCTGTGGCATCCCCGACTGAAACATCACCCTCAGCGGGAGCGATAACCCCTGCATTCGGTGCAGTAGTCTCAAAATCAAGTCCGTCATCGGTAGAAGTCAGTGATTCGGCCCGCTCTTCCCTTAACTGCACGGTATCGGTTGTGTATTCAACCCGACTGCGTCTCGAGAGATCGGTGACTCTGTCAAGGGATGGCTTATTATCGAGTATGAGTTTGACTCCAAGAAGTACAGCAATGATCCCCGCAGCAGCGGGAACGAAGGTTTTCCAACGCGAGCGGCGGTTTATTCTGTTAAAAATACGCCACTCCATACTGCGGAATTTACCACTGTCGGGAGTTACGAAACTATCTCTCCATGATCCCTCCAGATTTCTCTGGGAATCGATCAGATTTCTGCATCTGCTGCAGGATATCAAATGTTCCGAGACCTCCTTTACCTTCTCTTCCTCCAACTCGCCGTCAAGCAACCTCATCAGAGTATCAAAATCAGGGCAGTTCATTCCCATTCCCCTAGCATAGATCCCAGTTCTTCCCTTATTTTCAGCCTTGCACGGTTGAGCCTGGACATCACAGTTCCCATGGCGATATCAAGGCTCTCAGCGATCTCCGAGTAGCTGAGCTGCTGATCAACCCTTAACACGAAAACAGCTTTCAATGCAGGAGTAAGTTTATCGACAGCTCTGCTTACTTCACCCAGCAGCTGTTCACCTGCAGCTCTATCAGCCACGTTATCTTCAATCACCTGCTGTCCCTCAGCACTGTAAGCTTCTTCGAAATGCACTTCGCGCCTTCTCATCTTCTTCTTTGCATAGTTAATTGCAAGGTTTGTTGTAATCCTGTATATCCATGTAAAGAAACGGTACTGTGTGTCGTATCTATCCATAGCCTGCATGGCTCTGATAAATGCGTCCTGAGTGATATCCCATGCTTCATCATCACTTCCGCACATCCGCCTTGCGACTCTGAATACCCTTTTCTCGTATTTCCTGAATAGTTCTCCGAAAGCATCTCTGTCTCCATTCTTCGCTTTTCTGAGCAGTTGGATGTCAGGATTCTCCTCTTTTCCTGCCATCACAAGTAATACACTCAGAAGCATCTCTTATTCCCTTTCAGAAATGAATGAAGACAGCAGCGGCTATGCCTGTTTCTCTCTCAAATACCTCATTCTCGGTACTGAAGGAATAGAGGTAGGCATCAACGTATGCATCAAGCATGCCGAAGAGCCAGGCTGCGGAAGTATACCAGATAAGATCAAGCCTTCTTGAGCGGTGCAGCTGGTAAGCCGGTTCATCGTTGTTGTTCCTGGCTTCCTCAGAGGCAATATGTTCTGATATCAGCAATGAAAGCAGCCCCAACGAAGCTGTACCGAATACTACACCCTTCAGAGGTTCATCGTTGTAGAATTGACCCCACCCGGGCAGCACAGCGGAACGCAGAAGGGCAGCTGAAGGATTTCTACTGACAATTACAGGTATGGTACTTACTTCTGTACTGTCATTTTCGAGGTTGTCCTGAAATGCGCACATATCATCCATACCATTGGAACCATCCGCAGTGATGATAAACAGGATTGGTAAGATCAGAACAAATGTAATCGTCAGCTGATCACTCCTCTAGAGCTTGATATTATAAAATCAGCCAGCTGTCTTACGTCATCGGATGTATTCATGTCTTCCAAAAGGCCGCTTGCCTTAGAAGTGAGTGTACCATCTTCCCTGAAGAGATATCTGAATGCCCGGTCAAGGCTGTCCAGCCTTTCCTGCGAAAAACCTTTCCTGCGGAGCCCTATACGGTTCAATGCCAGAACCCCCAGAGGAGCTCCTCCTGCCAGTACGAAAGGAGGAACGTCCTTACTGACCCTGTACCCCCCTCCGATCATCGCATGCTCTCCAATTCGGACAAACTGGTGGATCGGGACAACACCTCCAATGGTTACATAGCTGCCTATCTCCACATGACCCGCCATGTTTACGGTATTCGCTAGAATGACCTTGTCACCTATGATGCAGTCATGTGCAATGTGTACGTAAGCCATTACAAGACAGTCTGATCCTATCACTGTTCTGCCGGATTCGACCGTTCCCCTGTTTATATTGGCGAACTCTCGAATGACAGTACCCGAACCTATGATCACCTCTGTCCGTTCCCCGCTGTATTTCAGGTCCTGGGGATCCGTACCGATAACTGCTGATGGGCCGATGGAAACGGAATCACCGATGAACGCTGGTCCCATTATATAGGCGTGGGGACCAATTCGTACATCCTTTCCGAATTGAACTTCCGGGCCGATAACAGCGTACGGTCCGATTTGCACATCATCCGGTAGAACGGAATCCACAACAGCGGTTGGATGAATCATTCTTTCTCCACCAGCATAGCCATGAGGATTGCTTCAACAGCTATCTTGCCGTCGACTTTGGCTACACCTTTCATCCTGCACATTGGACCTCTTTTCTGTATCATCTCCAGTTCAAATATCAGCTGATCGCCAGGCCGAACCGGAGTTCTGAATCTGACCTTGTCCAGTCCGGTAAACATCACAAGCCAGTCGGAGGGTTTCTTAAGCGAATTGAACAGCATAAGTCCACCGACCTGGCCCATTGCCTCTACTATCAGTACTCCCGGCATAATAGGGCTTCCAGGAAAATGACCCTGAAAATACGGTTCATTGATGGAAACATTCTTCAAACCGACTACTCTCTTATCCGGTTCAACTTCCAGCATCCTGTCCACAAGAAGAAAAGGATACCTGTGAGGAAGCAGGTCCATAATATCGTTAATATCCCATTTCTTGTCCGTAAGAGGGATCGAATCCTTGGTCTTTCTATACATCTCAGCGATCTTCTTTACGAATTTCACATTGGATGCATGGCCGGATTTTGCTGATATGATATGACCCTTAATCCTTGCCCCCAGCAGGGAAAGATCTCCGATGAGATCAAGTATCTTGTGACGGACGAATTCGTCGGGAAATCTTAATGGCTCATCGTTGAGGATTCCATCATTTCCAACCACAACGGCATTTTTCAGGGTACCTCCCTTTATCAGGTTCTTCTCCTGAAGGTGCTTCACATCTTTGTACAGGCAGAATGTTCTTGCTGGAGCGATTTCACGCTTGAATACTTCCGGTGTCAGATCAAGGGACAGATACTGAGTTCCAAGAACAGGATTATCGTAATTGATCGTAAAGCTTATTTTCAAGCCATCGTACGGTACAGCTATAAGACTGGCTCCGAAGGCGTCTATGCTTATGGGCTTTTCAATCTTGATTATCCTGCGCAATTTACCTTCGATTTCCTGTATTCCGCCATTCTCAAGCACTTGTATATAGCTTCTGACGGAACCGTCTTCCGGTTCGGGAGGCTCATCTGAATCAAGCTCGATGATACAGTTATCAATCCCCAATCCGTACAGTGCCGATAGGACGTGCTCGACAGTATGAACTTCGTAGTAATCGTAGCCGAGTGTCGTTCTTCTTGACTGTTCCTCAACCTGCCTGACATTCCCAAGACTGGCTTTTATTCTGGGTTTGCTTTTTACATCTGTTCTTATGAACACGATTCCCGTATCCGCGGGAGCAGGTTGGAAAGTAATGGAAGTCTCCTTGCCGAGATGAAGACCTATTCCACTGTACACCACCGATTGTTGTAGTGTAGTCTGGTAATGGTTCATTTATTATTCCTATTCTTTATTACTGAACTCCCTTATGAATTCCAAAATTTTTCTCCTGAAATCCGGTAGATCAGACAGGGCAGCATTCATTCTGAGGGCCTGTTCATGAGAACGGGCCGGATAACCGGATACAGTAGCTCCGGCTGCTACATCTTTCGTTACACCGGATTGAGCGGCGATAACAGCACCATCTCCAATATTGATATGCCCGGCTGTACCCACCTGACCACCGAGGATTACTCCTGATCCTATCACTGTACTCCCTGATATTCCAGTTTGAGCCGCGATTAAGCAGCCGGGGCCAACCGTTACATTATGAGCTATTTGAACAAGATTGTCTAGTTTGGAAAACCTGGCTATTACAGTACTGCCCACTGTAGCTCTGTCGATAGTGCATCCAGCACCGATCTCAACATCATCCTCTATAACGACATTCCCATTCTGGGGTATTTTGAGGTGACCTTCAGGATCTGGAACGAAGCCAAAACCGTCGGATCCGATAACTGCGCCTGAATGAATTATCACCCTGCTGCCTATGATACAGTCATGATAAACCGAGACACCGGGATTAATAACACATCCGAAGCCGATAGTAACTCCCGGGCCGATGAAAGAACCCGCACCTATGAATGTACCTTCATCTATCTTTGCACAGGCATCAACAACAGCATTTGGACCTACCGTTACATCGGTGCTCAATACCGCATCGGGATGAATTACGGAAGTCGGATGAATTCCTGTGAATCCCGATTGCGTCTCATGCCTGAACAGAATCAGTACTTCTCTGAAGGCACGATAGGGCTCCTTTACGAGAATGAGGTTTGCAGCTGAGGATTCAATCATTTCCCTCGCTATTACAGCAAGGGCACTGGTGGATTTGAGGTATTTCTTATAAAGTTTATTTCCGAAATAGCAGATCTGATCAGGCTGCGCACACTGAATTGTGGACACACCAGCTACTTCACTGTCTCCATCCTGTCCGACAAGTTTCCCGTTCAGCTTTGTGGCCAGGATGGATAACTTCATGTCAGTCACTGCCTCCGGTAGATAGTTTTTCCAGAACCATGTCTGTTATATCCATAGAATTGGATACATATACAACAAGTCCACCAGATGTGTCCAATACTATATCGTAACCTTCATCAAGGCTTATCTCCTGGACTGCTTCATTGATTCTGGCTACGATGGGCGAGACAAGGTCAATGTTTCGCGATTCAACCAGACCTCCTGGTCCAAATATCCGCGAAAGGAAATCCTGAAGCTCCGCAGACTTCACGTCAAGAAGAGCTTCTCTTTCCCTTCTCCGCTCAGGGCTCATCACCATTGTATAATTAAGATCGTTCTCTATGGCATCGATCTCATTTTGAAGTGAATCTGCATGAGCCTCCCACTCCTGGATCTCGTTTGCCAGCAGTTCGGTAGCATCGGTCACCTCACCCAGGTTATCGAATATCCTTTCTGAATCTACTACCGCAATTGTCTGTGCCGCAAGAACAGAAGTAACAGTGAAAGCTGTAAGCAGGGCTGTTTTCATAACTGCAATCCTCCAAATACAGAACGGTCAGTCTTGAAACCGGTAATTCAGGTGTTCCAGGAGCGGCTCGTTCATCTGTCAGAATATTGTGCCAAACTGGAAATGCGGTTCCCAACCGCGTTCAGAACCATCTAAACTGTAGGCGTAATCAAACCCGATAACACCCAGCATAGGTACTTCGATCCGGATACCGATTCCGGCGCCCCGGTTCAGATCGGAAAAATCGCTGGAAGACCATGAATCCCAGGTATTCCCCGCATCGGCAAATACAGCCAGTTGGAGCTGATCAATGATCCGACATCTGTATTCGGCGGTAAGGATAAGCATCGATCTTCCACCTACTTTTTCATAACCGGTTCTGCCGGTAATCGAGTTGCTGGGGTACCCTCTGACACCGTAGAAACCCGTTCCTCCCAGTTCGAAAAGTTCGTATGCCGGAGGTTCTCTTCCGTCCAGAGATGCCACCATCCCAACCCTTGCTCTGAGAAAAAAGATGAATCTCCAGAAAGATGGAACATGCCAGCTTGAATCAATAAGGTATTTCTGGAATCCGATGTTTCCCCCAAGAACACCACCGGCAAACTCACCTGTAAGGCTGTTAAGGGAACCTCTGGATGCAAACATCTGTCTGTCCCGGCTGTCTCTTGTAAAATTCAACCTGACCGAACTTGTCCATCTCGGCCAATCTATATCGCGAAGCGAGTAATAGTAACTTGTAGTATCGCTTGTAATATTAAATACATTGACCTTTTCCAGGCTGTACTTTATGGAGGCTGATGAATAATCCACCCAGGGAATCGGACGCCCCACAGTAACGGCGCCACCTGTCCTGCGGCGGTCATATTCCGATTCATTGTAGGTAGTATGAAAGATCTCGCCGCCGAGGGATAAGGGTGTGTCCCTGAACCATGGCTCCGTGAAACTTATATGAATATCCTGCTGGGTTTTTGAAAACTGGTAATTGAAGTTCAGGTGCTGTCCACGGCCGAAAAGGTTGGTTTCGCCCAACTCAACAAATCCGCTGAATCCGGTCCCTCCACCGTATGCGGCTCCAATTCCAGCCTTGCCGGTCGTTTTTTCTTCTACATCGAATACTATGTCAACATCCGGTGAGTCTTCCAGATAGCGGAAATCCACACCAACGTTACTGAAATAATTCAGGTAGTATATATTCCTGTAGCTCCTCATAAGAGCCGACCGCTGGAACATATCACCGGGATATACGGTTAACTGCCTTCTGATAATATTCTCAAGTGTTCTGTTATTCCCGGTGATCTCTATCCTGCGGACATGGGCTCTTTCACCCTCATTCACAATGTAGGCAATATCAAGAGTATTATCCGGATCACCGGCGGTTACAACCGGATCGATACCCGCATAGAAGTAACCCCGCTCCTGAAACAGTTCGTACAATGTCATAAGTGATGAGTGCAGTTTCTTCCTGCTGTATTCGTCTCCCGGTTTCATATCCATAACCGATACCAGGATTGAATCCGAAAAGGCTTCGTTGCCGGAAAATGAAATATCGCCGAAAGTGTAGTATCCTCCCTCTTCCAGAGTAATCTCGAACCTCAGGTGTCGTCCGTCTTCGAGCATTGACTGTTCAACATCAAGAATCCTGGCTTCGGGATATCCATGATCCTGATAAAACACGATTACCGAATCAAGGCCGGCCTCGAATTCATTTTTTCTGTACCTTCCGGAGCGCCAGAAGGAATCCTGCCTTGTATCCATCTGACCGCGGAGTTTACCATCGTTAAATGCTGTATTGCCGGAAAAGTTAATCTCCCCAACCCTGATATTCGGACCCTCTTCGCATTCGAACAGCAGTACACTCCTGTTGTCACTGTCCGGATCAAGCCATATGGGAGTGACCAATGCCTCGTGTCTGTGATCTTCAGCGTAAAAATGAAGCACCACAGTGCGGGCTTCCTCAACCTGTCCCGGTGATACGGTCTGACCCGGGAAAAGCGACAGAGAATCCAGGACATCGTCCTCATCAAGACATCCCGGATTACTGAATTCAATTCTGCTGAGCAGTCTGTTCTCGTTTACTACTATGAGAAGGTCAGCCACTCCTCCGGCTGTGTCAGCCTGTATCTCGATGTTACTGAAATAACCGAGTCCGAAAAGGTCCCTGGTTCCTCTGCTGACAGCAGCAGGATTATAAACATCCCCTGTTTCCAGCCCGAAAACCCTTGTGATAAGGTCACTGCTTACAAAGGAATTACCGATCACTTCCACCGAACCGATCTCCAGTGCCAGTGACGCTGATATCACAATTGCCAGTAATGCTGTACTAAATCTCAATTCTCAACTCTTCCGTGTATTGTGTTCAATCTGATTTCTTCTTCATTCTTCTCCCTGGGGATTCTGAAAACGATACGGCTGCCATCTCTGACTGCCAGAACAGTATCCCCGGATGAGAATTCACTCCTCAGTATCGCATCGGTAAGCGGATCCTCAAGCAGTCTTCTTATTGTTCTTCTTATATGCCGTGCTCCGGCGTCTGGATCGTAACCGGCTTCTGTTATGAGTGTTATGGCTTCGGGTGAAAGAACCAGGGAGATACCGAGTTCAGACAATCGCTGTTCCACATCCTCCATCTGAAGGGAGACTATCTTCTCCATGTCGTTGAACTCAAGAGTGTTGAATATTACGATCTCATCCAGTCTGTTGAGAAACTCGGGGTTGAAATGGTTTTTCACGGCATCCATCACCAGTCCGTCAATACGTTCCGTCTCAGCTTCCTTCTCATCCGTTGAGAACCCAAGTTTTCCGCCGTTCAGAAGGGTTCTGGAGGCGATGTTGCTGGTCATTATAAGAATAGTGTTCGTAAAATCTATCTCCCTGCCGTAGTTATCGGTCATTCTGCCGTAGTCCAATACCTGCAGCAGCATGTTGTAAAGATCAGTGTGAGCCTTTTCAATTTCATCAAGAAGAACTACGGAATAAGGTCTTCTTCGGACTTTTTCCGTCAACTGTCCACCCTCATCGTATCCTATGTATCCAGGAGGCGCGCCTATCAGCCTTGATCCTGCGAAACTCTGCTGGAATTCGGACATATCGATCCTTATCAGAGCCGACGGATCTCCGAATACAAGCTCAGCAAGTATCCTTGCTGTCTCCGTCTTTCCAACTCCCGAAGGGCCGAGGAAAAGGAATGTTCCAGCTGGCTTGTTCACATCCCTGAGTCCCACGCGGCTCCGCCTGATGGCACCGGTTATGCTGGCTATCGCTTCCTTCTGCCCTACTATCCTGGCCTCAAGCCTGTCTTCAAGATCAAGAAGCCCTGCAGTTTCACTCTTTCCCACCCTGCTTACCGGAATGCCTGTCATATCCGCGACAACTTCGGCTACCTGCTGCTCTGAAACGGGAGCAATATGAAGGCCGGCCAGCCAGCTGGAACGCGCTTCAGCGAGTTCCTTCTCGCGATTCTCTATTTCTTCCCGCAATTTAAGGATACTTTCGAAATCCTCGTTCTTTGATGCTTCCTTCTTGCTGACCGTGAGTTCCGCCAGATCATTCATCATCTCCTTTATGTGATCGGGCAGAATGGAATGCGATACTCTGTTCTTCGCCCCCGATTCATCCAGGACATCGATAGCCTTATCCGGAAGGAACCTTCCACTGATATATCTTGCGGCCAGTTTCGCCGCAGCCTGAACAGCTGCATCGGTATATACAGTTCCATGGTGTTCTTCGTACCTGCGCCTGAGGCCTTCCAGAATCTCTATCGTCTCACTTACTGAAGGAGGATCAACAGGGACAGGCTGGAATCTTCTCTCCAGCGCTCCATCCTTTTCAATACGCTTTCTGTATTCATCGAGTGTTGTGGCTCCGATACACCTCAATTCACCCCTTGCAAGGGCCGGTTTAAGAAGATTGGCGGCATCCATGGCACCCTCAGCGGCACCGGCTCCTACAAGTACATGCGCTTCATCGATAAAAAGAATGATATCGCCTGATTCGGAAATTTCGTTGAGGAGCTTCTTCAATCTCTGTTCGAACTGTCCTCTGTATTTCGTTCCCGCGACCACAGCAGCCATGTCAAGGGCAAGTATCCGTTTTCCAGCCAGAAGATTTGGTGTTTTACCCTGCGCTATGAGTCCCGCCAGACCTTCAACAATTGCCGTTTTTCCGACGCCCGGTTCACCGATAAGAATAGGATTGGATTTTTTCCTTCTGCAGAGTACCTGTATCACTCTGTTGATCTGCTTTTCCCTGCCGATAACCGGATCGAGTTTTCCCTCCCTGGCCATTTTGGTCAGATCTCTGCAGAAATAATCTATTCCCGGTAATTCATGAACATTCTTCTGCTGCTCACCACCACCTGATTCAATATGAGGTGGAAGCTCTGCGGTCGCTTCTTCAGCAGTCTTCAGGAATACGCCTTTTTCCCTTAGAATACTTGAAGCCTGACAGTTTCCAACGGACAGAAGACCAAGAAGAAGGTGATGAGTACCGGTTTCAGTCGCCCCGCCGCTTACAGCTCTCCTGCTGGCTTCACGTCTTACCAGACGGGCTTTGGTGGTCCAGCCGATCTCCCTGAGGTTTATCTCGTTTGCCACCGGCCTTCGCATCAGGTTCTCAAGCCTTGTTCTCAGTACACCAATCCTCACTCCAAGCTCGTGAAGAATTATCAGAGCTGCGGAACCCTTTACAGAGATCAAGCCGAAAAGAATGTGTTCGGAGGCTACTTTACTCTGCCCCGACCTTTCAGCTTCATTAACAGCAATCTCAAGGGCAGCCCGTGCTTTCTCTGTCAGTTTTTCCGGCACTTATTCTCCTTTTTACAAACCATACCCGGCTCCGGGATGATTCTATCCAAAATAGTAATCCTTTGTTCCTGAAAGATAAGCTTGCAGAAACAACTCTGCAATCATTGACATTTCAGGAACGGAGGATACCATCATCCCGGGATTGATTTCCGATATTCCTCATCTGTTCCCCTTTCTCTGTTTCTTCACATGAAATCAATGATATCGCCTGGAACTCTACAAGGTCAATATGATGATCAGCTGATAGTCATTGGAAAATCTGAGGATTCCCCCTATTTGATTAAGCCATGGTCAACTGGAACCCCAAAGTGTTCGCCCTTGCTACCGATGTACGTTGGGACAGGCAGGATAATACTTTTTCAATGCCGGTCGTCAACTCTGGTGACTTGCGTTGTATTCTGCAGGTCTTCTCCTCCCTGATGTTCAAGATGCTTCTTGCAGAAGAGAGGATAAGATATCTGCGAAGCTCGTTGAGAATATACGAATCTTTTAAGCAAAGTGGCTTTAGTGTACATTGCGAATCGGAAATCAGGAAGATTTGTCTGTTTGTCTGTTCAATATTAGGATATCAGGCATTATTGCAACATACGAAAATACTATAGAGTAAATGGAGGATTGAATGATTTGTATAACTTTGCTTACAGCAATCTTGGTATCCACCACTGGACTGACAATCACAGAACCCGTGGATGGAGAGATATACGACGGTGATTGGCTTACAGTCAGAGCCATAGTTGAGAACGACAATGAGCAGCCTGACTCGGTTCACTACTCTCTTAACAGTGAGCCTGTCGTACTTATTCCTCGGCTGAATACCGACTGGTACACCTACTTGCAGAACGATCTGCATCATGGCTTCTCCGAATCTCCAGCACCGCACGAGTCCACAGTACTGTGGACGGCTCCGGTCTGTGGAACATTCCACGAGTTCTGCTCG
>DAOWFD010000101.1 GCA_030638185.1 Candidatus Aegiribacteria sp. | reverse complement strand
GGGGCGCAGCACATCGGGAAGATGATCAGTCAGCAGCCTTTCAACACCCTGGGTATGATACCTTTCGTCACTGCCGTGAAGAGGTGATCGCTCATCGTCGGCAGCACCCAGTACAACAGTCTGCCATTCCCCGGAGTTTTCGGTGCTACAGTAGGAAAGACTCCTGTCAACTATCAGCTGCAGGTCCGAACGGTTGGTTATCCCCATTCTGGATAGTGCGATTTGAGGAAGCAGGGATCCCTCGACTATCGAAAATTCATCGTCCGATACGATTGATGATTCATTCCTGTATAGAATATCTATGTAAGAGATCTTGCTGGAAATGAAATTGAGCGGGTCCCAGTTGCCGCTCCCTACAAGAACCAGGTTCTCGGGTATTGGATCCCAGGAATCGATGATATGTGAAACCATTGCCTGAATGGCCCGGGGATCTCTGACACCCCCGTTGAATTCATTGTAAACTTCAGAAACGCTGACTGCGATCACATCTCCGCTCAACTGCGTCAGTGGGGTTATATCATCGAAGAACTCATCGTCTGCTACGTAGATGCACCAGGCACCATCCATGGACCCGATGATCCTGCCCGGTGATTCGTATCGTACTTCTTCAGGAGAGCGCATATCCCCGTAATCGGAGATCCAGAGTTCCCTGGCCTCCCAGGATACAGGAACTTCAAATTCGAATTGATGCGTGTCATGGACGCTGATATTTTCCACGAGTGTATCGCAGCCAACGAGGAATACCAGTGCATCAGCAAGATCGTTCTCCCATGTGAATTCCTGCCGGTCGTATACAGGCCACCATTCAAGAGGTACCTGAGCCTGACCCGAAAAAGATCTATCAGTCCAACTGAAAACTTCAAACCAGTCAAGGAAAACCGTATCGTTTCCTGATTCCCTGATTATCTGCAGGCTGAGGCTGTTCCCCGAATCCAGAATTCCCCCAAGGGACTCAGTTAGTAGAAAACCACCGGTTCCTGTCCAGGAAGTATCGCATACTACGGTTCCGTTCAGGACTATTCTAAGGCGATGGATTTTTGTTACATTGGAGATCAGTTTAATCTTCAGGAGACCGTTACCTCCGGCCCCCGGGGCATCAAAATTAAAGTAGTGCCAGGTGTCAGAACTACCTTCGGAACAGACCCATGCCCAGTTATCCGGCAGATCCACGATTCCGCGGGTTCTGACATGATTCTGTTCCAGATGCTGCCTTGATAAAAAACTGTCAGGCATTGCCGGAGCGCCGGTCAGTTCCCCATTCTGAACGTTCATCCTGACCCCGTCTTCCCCGCCCCACGTCAGCCAGTAGGTGTTACTGGTAGAGTACCTGTGGTTATAATGGGAAGGCATGATGTCACTTCTGGGTTCCCACCATGCCAGCCCCCTTCCGAAGAAGAAGAATCTGTCCCCTGCATCGAAGATACCGTCTCCACCGTCCTCAACCAGAATGGGAACAGGTCTTGGGCTGTACTCGTTCAGCCAGGGTTCATCCCCCATTTCGCGTCCTCTGCCGCAGAACAGCGAAAGACTGTTCGTTGGGGTACCATGTGCTATAGGGATATCAGATCCGGTAATACAGTATATTCCTGCCGTATCAATATCCAGAGCATACCATGGCAAACCCCAGAAGGGGCTTGAATCTTTTCTTTCTTCAGGAACTTTCCATATGTGATTTCCACCTTCGAACAGGGCATCGAATATGGCTCCGGTTACCCCTGAAGCGGAAACCGATGGTCCGGCAGCGGGATAGGTCAGGCGTATGCGGAATCTGTCAGCTGCATAAAGGGCACCATTACGGCTTATTACAGGATGCAGCTGAATATGAGCGTAACTTGCTCTCCTGAAGATTCCCGTACCGGCAATCAGGCCCCACGTTCGGGGGATATCTTCTGCAGCTGCCGCTTCGAACCTGTCTATCCCGTCCGGAGATACACTCACACTGGAGACTGTACCTCCCGAAAGGTAACGGACCCCCTCTGGTATAATCTCCAATTGGGGCTCAATACCAGGTGGTATTGCAAAAAACAGGTCCGCCCCTGGTAGAAGTACGGAACCTGAAGAACCCGAAAAGCCGCAGTTGTCCGCGAAATATCCTGTCAGGCCATCGGGTAGGCCTTCAATCGGCTGGATCCCCGAACACTCCCACGTAAGAACTGTTGAGGATGTTCCCACCTGTACCGGTGTAACGGCAACATGCCTCGCAGAAGATGGAATGGAACTCGAGCCAAGCAACAAAATGAGGATGAAAGACATTATTAGAGTTCCGTGAGTTCCAGCATGGGAGCGTCGCCATCTTCTTCACCGGGGAGTTTCTCCTCTTCAGGGATCATTTCCGATTTGATTCTTTCCTCCTCCAGGTCAAGCATTTTTCTGTGAGAATCGACAAATGACCTTATCTGTGTAAGCACCGATAGTCTTCTATCCTGCAACTCACGAATAGTTTCAGTCAGGACCTGAACCCTTTCCCTGGCTTCGGAGATAAGATTGGATGCTTTAATTTCGGCATCCATGATTATAAGCTCAGCCTCTCTGTCAGCTTCCTTTCTTGCCTGCGCAGCGCTCTGCTGCTGCTGAACAAGCACATCCCTTACCGCACCTTCCATTCGGTCAAAATCCGATGCTCTGGCTCTGAGGACGATCAGTTCCTTCTCAGCACTCTCAAGACTCTCGACAAGTTCCTCCCAGGCGGACGCGACCATTTCAAGAAACGCTTCCACCTCATCTACATCGTAACCTCTCATGGTTTTGCGGAAATTCTGTCTTCTAATATCCAGAGGTGTAATACGCACGGTGATTCTCCATTTCCAAATCTGATAAGATAAGGGAAACTGACCCTCTCTGTTCGAATATACACACTATATAATAATATTTACCGCTCATTTAAAGTCAATTCCATATTCAGCCGGTCTGCCTTGGACCGAAAAGGTATCTGCCGAGCCTGATGGTAGTGGCTCCCTCTTTAACCGCGAGTACAAAATCATCACTCATCCCCATGGAAAGCTCGGAGAGGTCATAACCGCAACTGCTCTCAAGGCGGTCCCTGAGCTTCCTGAGAAGAGCGAAGGCTTCGGAGGTATCCAGTTCGCTTCCCCCCAGGGGCCCTACCGTCATCAATCCTGAAATATGCAAGCCGATCTCTCCGATCTCACCCAGAACATCACAGAGTAGATGATAGTCGGGATTGAAACCATGCTTGGATGATTCACCGGATGTATTCACCTCTACCAGAATACCCGGCTGCTCTTCCCCTCTCGAAACCGTTCTTCGAGCTATTTCCCTGACGATTTTTAATCTGCCCACGGAATCTATCCAGTGAAAATCCCGTACGGCCTGCCGTACCTCTCCCGTATGTATAGGTCCGATCATATGGAATTCAGCGGCAGACTTTCCCAGGGCCTTAATCTTACGGCCCCCCTCACTGACACGGTTTTCTCCGAGGAGCATCACACCGGCTTTAATAGCCATCGCAGCGACTTCTACAGGATGTGTTTTAGTGACGGCCATTATCGCGACCGAACGGTCGGGCTCTCCGCAGGAATTGAGGGCATTCTCAACAAGCTCCATAGCGGCCTGAAGATTGCTTTCAATGGTTTCTATTGAAGTAATAACATTCACCTCCCGGGGAAATATGGGTAAAGCTCAGCTTGCTGTCACACCACAGC
>DAOWFD010000062.1 GCA_030638185.1 Candidatus Aegiribacteria sp. | reverse complement strand
GCAGTTCCACGAAACGGAGTGACTTCCGCTACCAAGATCTCCCTTCGAAAGCTCTGCCACAATCCTGCCCGAAATATCAAAGATCATTATCTCGGTAAATGGAGCGTCAGCTTCGGTTATATCAACAGCAAAGATCACATGACCTATCACAGGATTTGGTATGGCGCAGCCAAGACTGGTCACCTGCGGTATACAGGGACCTTCTTCTCCACCAATACCGGTAGATATAGAGGCATCTTCAACTTCTGAAGCCCAGCTCCAACCGAAATCCGGATCAAGAGCCATAGCCCTGAACCAGTAATCTCCACTTGGATGACCGATAAAATCATAGCTTGTGCCGGAAATGGATAGATCAACAAACTCGTTTCCGTCCCAGGCTTCAAGCATGATATCGTCCACAAACATGTCGCAGCCGCCCTGTGTATGCCAGCGGAACATCAGCGTTTCGCCCTGCCACTCGTCAAGCTCGTGAATACTCCGACGCCATGTTGGGTCATTCCTGCAGAACGTCTGAAGGTAATACCAGTCAGATCCACCATTGGGAGAGTATTCAAAAGCGCCCTCTTCGTAGCCGTTCCCAATATTGTAGTAGCACCAGAAGGAAATCCTTCCTCCCCCGTCTGCCGGGATGGTAACAGAACTGTTCCAGGTCATAGTTCCCGAACCGTTGGAATGATAACTCTGTGTTCCTGAATGGAACTGTTCGCTGGACATGCTCCAGCCGCTCAGAACAAAAGGTCCCGAGTCGCCGTGATCATCCACGATCAGGTCATATCCTGTAATTTCCTGAAGGCCGTACGAAGAAGCGGTAGGGGCACTGCTCCACTCAACTGTAAAATCGTTTCCAACTAATCCGATGGGTTCCAGAACGGGGACTTCGGGAACGTGAGGATCAAGCGGACAACCTGCCAGAAGTGCTGTTACAAGAAAGCCTCTCAGGTTTCTCCGTGTCAGCCTTGTCACTTCGTCCAGACTTGGCCAGAAACTGGTAAAACCGATTTCATACGACCAGCTCATCGACCCGTACAGGTCATAAGCATGATCGACAGAACCTCCGCTTGCGATATAAATCGTTGTAGCGACGGGTCCGTAAATCTCACCTGTAGCCCACTGAACCATTATCTCGCCCTGTGTCTGATACGCGCTCATATGAGTAGGGGGGTCATCTTTATGTCCCCAGGGGAAAAGAAGTAGATCAGAATATGTATGGGAGTTATGCATTTCAATCGGCAGGTATGTTGCCCAGAAAGCATCAACATTGATATTCTCAGGTTCACTGAGAGGCGCAGTACCGCGGTATGTCTCCGAGTTCGGATTACCACTGGACCCGGGACCACCCCAGCCAATAGCAAAGTTCCTGTTGAGATCAACACCATCTCCAAGAGACCAGTTCATGTTCTTGCGCTGCATTCCGCCCCCACCAGGTGAGGTCGTCTCATTGTAAACCCATCCGTCAACATTATAGCAGGGCAGAAACCAGCAGTCGCGATTCTCAAGCACGTAAGTTGCTACAAGACCGCAATAGCCGTTTCTGTCATAGTTGGAACACAACCACTCCATAAAACTGCATGTGTTCTGCATGGAAGCGCCTTCACGGGCGTGAATCAGCCCGTCGTACCAGCAATTCGGTCTAGTTGTATCATCATTTGTAAAGGTATTGTCTGTGCCTATTTTCATTACAAGTTGAGGTCTGCCTTCGTAGGTATCACCAATGGATGTAGGGGGGCTTGTAATGCCTGGATAGTTTGCATGAAGGTTATCCATCCAAATCTGGATCTCGTCCCAAGTCATGAATCCACCCATGGTTTTGCCTGAGCATTGAATTTGGTAGAAACGCTGGAGATTATCGATTCTGATAACAACAGGAATTCCTGCATTTCTTATCCATCGCTCGGCAGATGTGTCCAGCACGGCATCGGCAGAGCCATCTTCATATACATGAACAATATCCGCGCCTGCTTCAACCACAAATGCTCTTTCATGATCATCAGTCGGAAAGATGTGAGCGAGTGAGTAATAATTACCGGATGCAATTGCTGAAATAACAGCAATCATCGTAAATACTATTTTCATTATAGATACCCCCTTAATAATAACTACAACACTATATTACAAACCTGAATACGATCTATGTATTCCGGGGCTATCAAGCTTCATTTATCATCTGTCTTCTGAACGAGACAGAAAGATTAACTGAAGAGTCAGCGTTTTCTCTTTTTATATTTTCTTATTCGTCATTCCCCGGATCGACCAAAAAACCCAATAATGAACAATACAGAATTAACTTCATGAAAGCCATGCAGTGTAAAGAAGAAAAATCAGTAATGAATAGCAGGTATTCAGGGGTTAAGCATTGCGCTTCACCATCCCCATAACTTCAACTGTCAGTTTCGCTTCAGTTAATTCCGAGGGGATTTCAACTAAAGGATTCCGTGTTGTATATAATGCACATATATTGAACTTTCAATGATTTTGTTGCTTATACCTGCCATAACAACTTGCATTTCTAGTTATGTTGTTTATATTTATCATAACTTATGGATGAAGTCACACTCTCCTTTGATATAGGAGGTGAAATGAAGATACCTGCGTATATAGAGCGGCCTTTATACCTAAACCGTATCGAGCCATATATGGGTAAGGGGGTCATCAAGGTACTCGTTGGGCAGCGACGTGTAGGAAAGAGCTACATGCTGTTCCAGCTCATGGATCGAATTACCACGGTCAACCCGGATGTGCAGGTCCTGTATATCAATAAAGAACTCCACGAGTTTGCTGCAATCAGTTCCTCTGAAGACCTGCTTTCGTATGTTAAGAATCACCGCATTAGAGATCGACGTTTGGTTCTGTTGATTGACGAGATCCAGGATATTCAGGATTTTGAGCGGGCACTTCGAAGTCTCAGCGCCGGGGGTGAAACCGAGATCATCTGCACAGGGAGCAACGCAGTGCTTCTCTCAGGCGAGCTGGCCACCCTTCTGTCGGGCCGGTATGTGGAGATTAAAGTCTACAGCCTCAACTATGGTGAGTTTCTGCAATTCCATGAGCTTGAGAGGACCCGAGAGGCATTCTCATCATACTTGCGGTTCGGTGGGCTTCCGTACCTGCGCAATCTTCCGCTTGATGAAGAAATTGTTTTTGAATATCTGCGCAACATCCTTGATGCTATACTTCTCAAGGATGTGGTCGGGCGGTACCAGATCCGTAATGTTGACTTCCTTCAGCGGCTTGCCCTTTTCCTTGCTGACAACGTAGGAAGCCTGGTATCGGCCAGGAGAATCAGTGCGTTCCTGAAATCGCAAAAGGTAAAAGTGAGTCACAATCTGGTGCTGGACTATCTTTCTCATCTGTGTACTGCTTTCCTTGTATTCAGAGTCCGTCGGTCGAATATCGTTGGTCGTAAAATCTTCGAGGTTGGAGAGAAGTTCTATTACGAGGATCTTGGAATTCGTAATGCACTTATTGGTTATCGAATGACAGACATCAACAAGATCCTGGAGAATGTCATCTTCATGCACCTGAAGATGGCTGGTTACGACGTACAT
>DAOWFD010000384.1 GCA_030638185.1 Candidatus Aegiribacteria sp. | reverse complement strand
TATCCAGACAGTATATACAACGTCACCACAGCTCGATGACACGCTGCTCAACTGTACTTTTGACAACGTTCTCACGAAACCTTTCGGTTCTTCCTGTCGTTATGAAGTCTACCATGGATCAATGCATATCGACAACTCCGTGTTTCGAGATCCTGTTGTTCTTTTGTCAACAGCGGGTCTTCTTGATGACGGTCTTGTTGAAGCACAGTTCGATCTTGTGGAAGCCGCATCTCATTGCATCGTTGGTCTGGTCCTTGGAGCCGAATCAACCGGAGATTTAATTCTGCTCGGAGCAAACTCCAGAGGGCAGTATACCATTCAGAAATGTATCAATGGACTCTGGCTTCCTGTTATGGGAATGGAAGCTTTCGAATCAAGCAGACTTCTGCCTTACAGTCTGCCCGGCGTTGAAATATCCGCCCTTGTTCACGGCAACTACATCGATTTAAGAGTGAACGGTCAGCTGATTCAGGTTGTACGAACCACACTACCGGCTCTTGGTCAGGTTGGTGTCTTTGTTGATGGATATGTCAACGCATCCCTTGACAGATTCACTGTAATTCCATCACAATGACCAGTCTTCTTCTGTCTCTGCTGTTTCTCTGGACACCAGAAACCGGTACTGCAAGTATCCTTGAGCATTCTGATCCGGAAGAGCCTTTGAGAAATTCAACAAGCGGGATACCTGTGCTCATGTACCACCATGTCAGTGATCCGGTTGACGGGTACTACGGTGTATCCACCGACAGATTCCGATCAGATCTTGAGAAACTCTTTGCAGCGGGATATTACCTTATCACTCCTTCAGACCTGGAAAACGGACTTATGCAGGTTCCGGCGGATCGCCGCCCGGTAATGCTTACTTTGGATGATGGATGGCAGGATAATTTCACTTTCCTTGAAACTCAGGGTTCAACCGAGATCGATCCACTATGCGTAGTTGGCATTCTTGAACAATTCTGCGATCAGAATCCGGAATTCGGTCGAGGTGTTACATTCTTTATCTCCTGGGACAAGATTCCATTTGGTCAGGAGGAGTATATTACCGAGAAATTCAATCTTCTGTTAGATATGGGTTATTCTATTGGTAATCATACGAATATGCATACGAATTTCATTACTCTTCCCCGTTCTAAATGGGATCGAGCAGTTTTGCTGCCCATGGAAAAATTCCACAGAAGTCTCGGATTGAGAGCTTCCGACATCTTCGCCATGGCGTATCCCGGAGGTAGATTTCCAAAGGATCAGGGAGCAGAGGAGTATCTCTCACACTTTCAATTTCAGAACAGACAGGCAGTGAGAATCGGATTTCTTGCCAACGGAAGTGTATCTTCCATGAATCGCCTGCTTGATTCACCTGAAGGAATATTCCGGATTGGCAGGCTTGATATGAGCCAGTATAGCGTCCATCGACTGCTAGAATGGAGAAATCTCATGACTGTGGGACCAAGAGTCAATCTTCACGACCCGCTCCCTCCCCGCATGCGTCAAATCTTGAACTTCAGCACTATTTAATCCGGTAATTCCTGGGGGGAGCTTTCCATTCGGGAGTAATTTCTGGATGCCCCATACACAAAACAGCTGTCAGTCTTGTTCCCTTTGTATCGCTGGAATGCCATGAGGGTATCAACTGATAGAGTTTTTCAGCTATACCGTTCCATAATGTGCCATAACCCAGCGTAACCGCGTGGTGCATGACTGTTACGGCAGCGATAATACCATCCGTACGCCCCGTGATATTACTTCTGGGAACATGAAAAAAGAGCACGACAGGAGCTCCCCGGAATATGACATCCCTTCCCTCTCTCAGTTTTCTCAGGTATGTCGACATTCCGGTCAGTTTTCCTGTCAGGAACGATATTCCGGTGCAGTCAAGTATTCTCAATAACTTTTTCACCGGTCTGAGGAGTTCTTCTACCGCTTCGGATCCTCGAACAACCCGGACGGTGATCCCCTGCTTGTTCACGCCGGTGGGAGATTGAGACAGCACAGAAAGTACATTGTTTATCTCTTCTTCCGATGGGGTTATAGTCGAGAAATACCTGATTGATCGTCTTGTTTCCAGAAGCTTCAGATATTCCTCTGATGAGCAGATATCTTCAGGGTCGGGAACATGGTCAAATCCGACACAGTTTGCAGGACAGAAAATACCGCAATGGCCGCAGGCAATACATTTATCGATTTTAAAGAATGGATATCCATTCAATATTTCAATCGCGTCTGAAGGGCATACTTTCTCACAGATTCCACATCC
>DAOWFD010000027.1 GCA_030638185.1 Candidatus Aegiribacteria sp. | reverse complement strand
GGCATTTCCATTCTTCTGATAGTGCAATAGTACGAAGTTCTCATGCCCTCGGCGCTGTCCTGAATTGAAGTGAGGCGACCGCTTGCGTCGAAAGCCCTCCATCTTCCGAAGATCTGCTGAGGGGACAGGCTGTCTATCGGAAGTGAATCAGCAAATCCCGGGGTAATAAGTTTAAAGCAACCCGGATCGTTCATTCCAAGTCTGTTGGAAAAACCCAGAGCTACTTCCATTGGGCTGTCGGGCATTACTATCACTGAATCACTGACCTCGGGGAGCTCAGTATCACCGGTGTCCGTTACATCCGGAGGGAGTTCATCCCCGCAGGCGAAAACGAATAATACAGGTGCCAGAATACTGATGAATATCGGTTTTTTCATTCGACCCCCAATGTAACTTTCAGCATTTCCTCCGGAGTTGTTATTCCCTGACGGACCTTTGAAAGTGTGTTTGAATGGAGAGTTATCATCCCCTGCTCTACCGCTGTCCTGCGGATATCATCAATGGATGCACTGGTCATTATATGCGCACGAATGGCCTCCGTCATTTCAAACACCTCAAACACGGCAATACGTCCCCTGTAACCGGTGCCACGGCAGTTCCTGCATCCCTTGCCTCTCCTGAGGACAACCCCCTCCTCCAGGCCGATGGATTTACGCAATGACCCGGTTGGAACGTATTCCTCGCTGCACTTATCACATACTTTTCTCACGAGCCTCTGTGCGAGCACCGCAACAAGAGTCGTAGAAAGCAGGTAAGGCTGAACACCCATATCTATCAGTCTAATAGCGGCTGAAGCGGAATCGTTCGTATGCAGGGTGCTGAGAACCAGATGACCTGTAAGGGCACATCTCATTGCGCTCTTGGCTGTTTCCTTATCCCGGATTTCCCCCACCATGATGATATCAGGATCCTGCCTTAGAATATACTTCAGCGATGTGGAAAAAGTGAGATCAATAGCCGGTTGTACGGCTATCTGGTTGAATTCGTTTGTGATGAATTCAATGGGATCTTCAATGGTGGTAATATTCTTCTCCTTGGTCGCCAGAGTTGTGAGTGAAGAATAGAGAGTAGTTGTTTTGCCGCTTCCGGTGGGACCTGTAACCAGAATCAGTCCGTTAGGTTTACTTATTGCGTTTCTGTACCTGATTAGATCATCATTTTCGAAGCCAAGCATTGCAAGGTCCTGCATCAGCAAGGCGGGGTCCAGGATTCTCAGAACTACTTTTTCTCCAAAGGCAACGGGAACGGTTGAAGCCCTTATCTCAACAGGTTTTCCCTCAAAGTGGGTTCTTATCCTGCCGTCCTGCGGCCTTCTTTTCTCGGCGATATTCAGCCCGGCTATCATCTTGATCCGTGAAATTATAGGCAAGTGGATCTTCTTCGGGATCTTGTAGATATCGTGAAGGACTCCATCGATCCTGAGCCTGACTATGGTTCCCTTTCTGTGGGGTTCAAGGTGTATATCACTGGCATTTTCCTCGAAGGCATAATGTAGAAGATGGTTGACAGCGTTAATGATCGGACGGTCCGTAGGCTCGACTTTCTGGTCTATCTTACTGGATACGTACCTTTCCAGATTACCGAGATCAACTCCATCCTTAGAATCAAGCTCCTTGACAGCCGCGGTGATCGACCCATGAAGTCCGTAAAACTGTCTGATAACCCTTGCTATCTCTGACGGTCTTCCAACGTACAGTTCAATATTCCTGCCCAGCATATGAACCAGATCATCAAGGGGTCTTGTGTCCTCAAGGTTACTTGTCGCCACCTTCAGTGACAATTCAGTTTCATCGAAGATCACCAGGTGATGTTTCTGAGCAAATGCCCCTGGCAGCAGGTCTGTAACAACCTGATAATCAAGCTCAAGAGGATCCAGGACTTTGAAGGGGAGTCCGGCAAGTCCTGCCAGGAACTTGTAAAGAAGTTCCTCGGAAACCAGACCACGAGCTACCAGTATACTCAGAACACTATCATCGGTTACGTCATCGTATCTGGAAAGCCTCTCGAATCCGTTATCCGAAAGAACCCCTGCGTCGTGAAGCTGTTTAGGCAGCGTTCCCATGTTAATCTGTGGTATCGTTTTCATATTACTTTCCTGACAAGAGGTTCAAGAGGTTTATCCCATTCAGAAGATTCTGAAATTCTTATTGAGGCGATTTCTGCATCTTCCCTGGACCCGGCATGTACCAGGCCAAGTATATCACCTCCGGTGACCTCGATACCACCCGGGATTAGCTGTTCCCATCCTACATCCGGCTTAATTTTCTGATCCATACTGTATCTTCCCCCTCCAAGACCCCGGACAGCTTCTCCAAGCTCATAGGCGTTCATCCCATTCCAGTATCCGGAGCGTGATGCCCTTACCTCCGTTTTTACAGGTGCCTCAGGTAGAGATCTGAAAGCCTCCAGATCACCTCCCTGGGCTTCTACCATGGTAACGAATTTGTTCATTGCCGAACCACTGTTCAGCAGTTCTTCGCAGAAACTGGTTGCCGATGCGGTATCCGGATAACGGGACGGTTCTGCCTGGTATAACATCGAAGCGCACAGCCTTATCGAAAGTTCCCTCACGTCCTCAGGTCCGCAACCCTCAAGGACGTCCAGCGTCTCCCGTACTTCAAGGGCATTGCCGGTTTTCATACCAAGGGGATAATCCATTCCCGTAATGAGGGCTTCCGCCTTCACTCCAGCTTCCTTAGCAATACCAGTCAGCTCCCGAGCGAGTCTCTCCGCCTGCGGGAGATGTTTCATGAAGGCACCATTACCCACTTTTACATCGAATACAAGAACATCGGTTTTCTCTGCCAGCTTCTTGCTGAGTATGCTGGCGCTGATAAGGGGAATCGATGTAACAGTGGATGTGGCATCCCGGAGAGCGTACAGCTTTTTGTCAGCTGGGGCGAATTCATCAGTCTGGCCACTCATCGCTAATCCGTTTACCTCAACAAGTTGAATGAATGTTGAAAGCGGGAGTTGAACGTTCATTCCAGGTATCGATTCCAGCTTGTCCAGCGTACCCCCAGTATGCCCCAGGCTTCTTCCGCTGATCATTGGGACCCTTAGTCCGGCTGCTGCTGCAAGGGGTGCCAGTATCAGTGATATCTTATCGCCCACACCTCCGGTGCTGTGCTTATCGGCAAGGGGAGGTCCGTCGCTCCACTCAATAACAGTGCCACTGTCCCTCATGGCGAGTGTCAGAGCGACGGTTTCTTCCCTGGGAAGACCTTTCATGTAGGCTGCCATAAGCCAGGCTGCAACCTGGTAATCGGGAATGTCCCCCGAACCTATTGCGGCTGCGAATTCGTAGATATCCTCTCCGGGAATCCTGATGCCATCCCTGGTCGCAGTGATGAGATCGGTAACCCTCATTCTATCTCTTCCAGATTATCCGGATCAGAAGCATCAGGGCTATTACCAGAGAAGCGATTCCACCGATCAGCATCCATTGTTCGCCCGGCTGCTGGAATACGATTGACGCAGCACCAGCGGCTCCGAACAGGGCTATCAGTATTATAAGAAGGATGGATGATTCCTTTTTCGGAATATATGCACGAAGGTATTCGCTAATGAACATCATGCCGTCCGGCAGATCAGGATGCCTTATCTCGTCGAAACTGTGTATCTTGTTCTTTTTAAGAAGAGAATGGATATCCTCCGGATTTTCGAATACGTAATCCTCACCGTAGGTGGTGGTAATCCGGTACAGCTTCTCCTGTCCATCCGCCTCCGTAGCAATCTCAGCTGCTCCCCCTCGTGTTCCCTCCCGACCGACAGGTTCATCCTTATCACGGGTTTCAGGCATATCGGTTTCCGGGGGCTCGGATGCATCAACGGATTTTGGAGGCTCAGTTCTGCTGCCGGTGTTTTTCGATTCATCCGCAGGCTTCAGTGAGGCTTCTATTGGCCAGAGTTCCTTCTCAAAGTATCCGCAATCCGCCACCGGGAGCCAATCTTCACCCTGGATTGATACCTCAGCTTCCATTGGAACCCTTGATTCCTGGATCCATTTTTTAAGTGTATCCACATTACCGGGGATGAAGGTCTTGTCATCAAACCGGAGCCTTACCGGTTTTTTATCCGGATCATCGGGCACCCATTCCCGAAGATAAGGAGAGAGTTCGGTGGAAGCCTTTCCGAGGATTCCTCCGGGAGGAGTTTTCGGCCCCTCTATCTGGACATCTACGGACAGCCTGCCCTCCTTAGCCCATTTGATTATG
>DAOWFD010000118.1 GCA_030638185.1 Candidatus Aegiribacteria sp. | reverse complement strand
CCGCCGTATCGATAAATACTGTCTTCCTTCCTGAGAAGATCCTTGAGAAAAGCAGCATATTCAACGAGAACGTCATCACCCATGGAGTGACCATATGTGTCGTTGATGTTCTTGAAATAATCAAGGTCGATAACGACTACAGATAGCGGAGTCTTATCCTGACCCGCTTTCTGGATATACTCAAAGGCCTTCTTTGTCAGGTACCGTCGGTTATACAAACTGGTGAGATCATCGAAATACTCAATACCGATTTCGCTTGTCCTGGATCCCATATTCTTCCTTCACCTGACCCCTATAATGATTATACTGCAACGTCATTCAGAGGGGAACCAGCCTGTGATTATGCTTTTTTGTTCCCGGGAGATTCAGGCAAGTACGTAAGGATGGATAGGTGAGCATGACGCAGCTGTATGCGCTGCTGCAGTGAAATGGTGGTAAGATATGCGGTCTAAGTGGTACTGAGGCAATACCTTTCTTCTCTGAACAATTTCAGGCACGCGTCAACAACATTCTTATCGTATAGCACGCCTCGGTTCTTGGTTATTTCCTCAAGTGCTTTTTTCTTACCCCGGGAGCTTCTGTATGGTCGATGTGAACACATTGCCTCCACTACGTCAACAACTCCAAGAATCCGTGCTTCAAGGCAGATCTCCTCTCCTTTGAGACCATTGGGATAACCTGAACCATCAATTCTCTCCTGATGCTGCAATACGATCTTTCCTACAGGCCATGGAAAACTGATTGTTTTAAGGATTTCCAGACCTGCCTGGGGATGAGTCTTTATCAATTCGTACTCTATATCCGTAAGAACTGCGGGTTTGCTGAGAATCTCCGCAGGAATTTTTATCTTACCGATATCGTGCAGAAGACTGGCGACACGCAGGCCTTCGATCATCTCTTCGGAAAGGTTCATCTCTTTTGCAACGACACACGCAAACCTTGCCACTTCCTTCTGATGACCTGCCGTGTAAGGATCTCTTGTTTCAACTGCTGAAGAAAGCGCGTCTACCGTTCCTTCAAGAGTTCTGTGTAATTCCTCAAGGTTGCTCTTAATTCTATCTTCCGCCTGTTTCCTGTCGGTGACATCCCAGAAAACGACCTGAGAAGCTGGCTGGCCCTGATACGTTATTGGTATCGCTGTCACTTCAACGTCAACCGATTTGCCGTCGAGTCGAAGAAACTTTTCCTCGATTGGTTCAGCGAATTTTCCATCCTTCTGACACAGTTTAATGCGATCCAGCACAATGTCTCTGTAGTCAGGATGGACAAAATCAAAAATTCTTTTACCTAGAGCATCTTCAGGACAGGAAGCGGCTACGAGATCAAGACTTGCCCTGTTGGCATAGACGATTACGCCATCAACATGAACAACAATCGCTGCGGGATTGTGATCGAGCAGGCGGCGGTATCGCTCCTGTGATTCCCGGAGCGCTTCCTGAATTGATTTGCGTTCAGTAATGTCTTCCAGAATACCGTCAAGATATAGAATTCTGCCTTCTTCATCCAATATGGCCTTTGATGACAGGGAACCCCAGAAATTCGAACCATCTATACGCTTGAAATGAACTTCATATCCGGAAATCGAGCCTTTCCTTCTGATACTGCTGATGAATCGTCTGCGATCCTCGATATTCTGGTAACAATCAACAACCTTTGCATTGATCATTTTTTCTGGGCTCTCGAAGCCGAACATTCTGGCAAGCACAGGATTAACAGAAAGAAACGATCCATCCTGCTCGATGGTTGAACGAAATACTCCAACAGGGATGTTTGCGAGAAGAGAACGGTAACGTTCTTCGGAAGCTTTCAATGCTCGTTCAGATTTTTTTTCCTCTGTGATATCCCTGCCGAAACTCAGTGTTCCGTTAACCTCTCCATCAGCATAAATGGGAAGTGTCTGGACCTTGAGCTCAGCTATCTCGTTTTCCCCTACTAATATTCTGACTTCATATTCATTGATATTACCACTTAATGTATCAACGAAAATATCTTTGACCCGATCAAGATCATCCGGGTGAACAACCGGTGAGAAACCCTTGCCTTTCCATTCATCACTTATATTAGAGGATAATTCCTCTGCGTACTTATTGAAGAATACGAAATTCCCTTCCCTGTCCAGCTGCCAGATCATTTCTCTTGCGTTCTCAACAACTGTTCTGTATTTGTGCTCAGATTCCCTGATACTTTCTTCCGCTTTCTTTCTCTCTGTGATATCCTGAACAAGTGAAAGAAGATTGATTACTGATCCATCCGGTTTTCTTGAGCATTTGGAAGCTATACTTACATGAATAATATCGCCGTTCTTGTGTATCAGACGATTTTCCAGTCTATAGCCATCAATCTCACCGGAGAGTATCCTGGTTAAAGCTTTAAGATGAATATCAAGATCATCCGGATGGGTCAGATCAGGCCACTTTTTCTTCAGTAGTTCTTCCTTGGAGTAGCCAAGCATATCACAGAGATAGTTGTTGGCATCAATGAAGCACATTTCAGGTGTGATAATCGCCATGCCTATCAATCCGAGTTCGAAATAACGGTCGAACTGTTTTTCGTTCACAGGTAATCCATCCTTATTTCAGGCTGTTTCAACTTCAATTAAATAACCTATGCAATTCAGGCAGTATACTCCATTAGCAACCTGTGCAAGTATACATTTATCCCTGAAGTATACTGATGTTTTAAGCAGATTATCTGAAGGTTATTTAAATGTTACTATATTGAGTGGAGTTCCGCAAGACCATACCGTACCGGATACAAATCCCGACGGGCTGCAATACAACTGATTATTTCATTGCAGCCCTGCTGCTTCTTGAAAAGCTTGCGAATTCCGTGAGTATGTTTATTGTAATACTGTGATTATTGTACTTTTCAGACATATGAAGCAATACTTAGGAAAGGCTTGTTTCATCACTCTAAAATGCAATGCATAGGATCACCGTGTGATTTGTTAGAGAACTCTGAAGGGAGAAAAAAATGAAACACGGTTTATGGACGGCGCTGATATTCTCTGGAGTGGTCGCACTTCTTGTAATGGCCTGTGGCGGTGGGGAACCTGAAGAACAGGTTGAACCCGCCGGGGATACCGAAGGAGAAATAGAGGAGCAGGGAGAATCCAGTGAGGCTCCTGCTGAGGTGCCGGAAGGCGCAAACAACACCGCAGCCGATGCGATTGTGCTGGGTGAAGGAGTTACAGAAGGAGAACTCGATCAGGAAGAAACGGATGACTGGTACGTATTCAGTGTTAATGGTGGAGAGACCTTTAACGTATCTTTTACTCCTTCGAACGAAGCTGAACGTATAAATGTTGAAGTACTTGATTGCGAACTGGATGATATCTGGATAGAGTGGGATGTGAAACCACCTGTCAGCAAGGAATT
>DAOWFD010000323.1 GCA_030638185.1 Candidatus Aegiribacteria sp. | reverse complement strand
TCGTTATCATCGTACTTCCAGTGGATCAAGTGCTCGAATTCATGGGCAGCTACCGCAAGCATATAGTTGCTGCCCGGGCTTCCTCCCGAACTCCCGGTGCTCAGGTAGAGTACTTCGCACTCGTTGCTGGGAAAATCGGGAACGGTTCCATCCGGATATTCATCGAACCAGAAGAAGAACCCATCTGCAGATATCTCGAAGTCGAACCACATCAAATAGATACGTGGGTCATCGTCGAGCTCGTCAGGCGGTTCTCCGAATGAGAGGCTATCTATCTCGTAGATTCCCCGGGTCGGGTAGGGGCCGATACTGGTGTTCTCCCAGCGCTCAAGTATCTGGTCAACATCGCTCTGGAAAATTGAGACTTCCCACTCCAGGTCCCTGACCACTACGTACCCGCGATCGCTCATTCCGCGTACAGTACAGACATGCTGCTCGAAGTGCGGTGGCATAGGGTAATGGATAAACAACCACCAGATCCAGGAGTCACCTACCTGGGGATTATCCGGGGGTCCTGTGGGTAGATCATGTTCATGCAGGTAGACATGGGGGCCGAGCTGATGGGGTAACGGTACCTGTACATCGTGCACAAACCGTACCGAGTAATCGATGCCCTCTGCGGATACCTCACCAGTTACTGTCGGGAATACGCCGAGTCCGACGAGCAGCAGGGCTGCGAATGCGAGGGTAAAAGTACTTCTGCGGATGATCGGTGAGCCGCAAGAAAACCGGCGCAGCTTCGGTAACATTTTCTTCCTCCTGATGGTTTGATTACTGTAATGCAGTCTGACCGCGATAGGGTGAATATGAACCGGAGAAAAATAGCAGACCATCGCCCCTTCGCGTAATTCAACTCCATTAATTATACCGGCATCGAGCTCGAAATGACAGGGTGCGGCGTTCCGGTAAATATAGAGCTTGAGATTACCCTGAAAATAGTAAATAAAGAAGATATTGAATAACGGTCAGTAATATCAGGAAACTTCGAATAATCACATAATAGGAAATGGAAGGTCACCATGAAAACTCACTCGGAATCAGGTTGTTCTTTTAGAAAGGCAGAAGGAGCCGGCACTCTGCTGCTACTCCTGTGCCTTCTGTGTGTCATTGCTGCTCCTTCAATGGCGCAGTGGACCGCGGATAGGGGATCATTCAGGTATGCGGTTGTGGTTCGGGATGATACTTACCTGGAGGCCGATTGGGTTGAAGTAGTTGACAGTCTTGTAGCGAAATATTCTGCCGAGGTCTTTACCTACTCCGGCAGTATCTACGACATTCAATATGCTGTAAGCCTGTACGCCCCGGATTACATAGCATTCGTATCTGAATGGGATAACGCAACAGCGGCATTTGTTGATACGGTATGGAAATTCGGTCGTGGACTTGATGATGATCCATACGGAGACGCAATATGGGGGATCATTACAGGGTACTATGCATCAGATGCTCTGAGGCTTGCCACCGGACCCGAGGGATTTGACGTTGAAACCGTTCTCGGAGGAACTACCAGCTGTGATCTTACCCATTATCCGCGGGGTATTTCCACAAGCGAGGCCACCTATGGGCGTTATTACACAAAGGCGTTGAATGACCCTAACGCTGTTCAGCACGATGACGGTCCTGATGACAGAACCGAATGGCTTGTCAATTGTCTGAATGCCGACAGTATCGATATTTTTATTACAAGCGGACATGGCGCTCATTACCAGTGGCAGCTGCACTATCCATATCCTGAGCTGGAAGGTTATTTCAGATCGTATGGTGCTCTTGGAGTGCAGGCAGCAGGCCTTACACATGCAATTGAAGTATTAGAGATAAATTCTACCAATCCTAAGATATTCTTCGGCCTGGGAAATTGCCAGATCGGCAAGATAGTCAATTATAACTCGATGGCCCTCGGATGGCTCCATACAGCCGGAGCCTATTTCTATACAGGTTATGTTATAAATGAGGGTTCGGTCAGCCAGCAGCATGGAGGAACCAAGGCGTATTTCGAGCGTCAGGCTCACTACACCTGGCCGCAGGCGTACTATCTTGCGAATCAGGCTCTCTACTACGACAAATACAATGCAACTCCGGGAGCTGCGGGCGCACCGGACCTGAACGGTTCAGCACTGTATGGAGACCCTGCTATGGAGGCGAGGGTCGCCGATGTGGGTGTCTATGACCCCCTGCTCTATTCTGAAGATGTTCAGGTTGACAGTACAGGCTCTCCGTGGCAGGTCACTGTGACCATCACGATGAATGTGGAGGGATCTCCAGGTTATACAAGCAAGTGGGGGTACAGGTCTCCGATCGTGCTTTTCCCATTCAGAGTACAGGATATCACTGTCGTAAGTCATGACTGCAAGGATGTTGTGGTCACGGACAATTTTGCTATTATGCATATCTGGAATCAGACTGAAGATCCTCTGGCACAGGATGAAACAAGAGAACTCGTCTTTACCTGTAATCCCCTGACAGGTATCAGTGACGGCGAAGAACAGCCCTTCCTGGACTGCCGCCTCACCAGCAGGCCGAACCCGTTCTCGAATTCAACTGTCATATCGTTCAACCTTCCGGAACAGATGCCAGTTACCCTGAATATCTTCGATATTTCCGGAAGACTCGTTGAGACTCTGGTCGACGGCACACTATCAGCCGGAACCAATACGGTAACATGGGACGGAAGCGTCGCGAACCAAACTCCCAGCGGGATCTATATCTGCCACCTGAGGGCAGGATCGAGAAGCTACACATCCAGAATAGTACGTCTCCGATGAGCAGCAGAATCAGGTATCAGATAGTCCTCAAGAACTCGAGGATTACCTATCCGGTTATCATCCTGAGTCTTGTTTTACTATCTCTACCCTGCTCCACAGCAGGTGCCGGACTCGATCTCGAGTCTCGGCAGGATGATTTTGAATGGGTGCTTGTAGATTCGATAAACGCCTCTGTCAGAATCCCTTCCGGTGAGAGATGCGTAATCACCTTTATGAACAGCTCGGGAACACTGCTGTTCGAACCTCCCGCGAGTGGTCTGACAGCCACGGCCCTGGAAGCTGTCGAGAGAGCCCCCGAATGGCTGCAGATCGATCTTGCGGACAATTTCTCAAGGCTTTCGGATTACTATCAGAACATATATGCTGATATCGTTATTCAAGCGTCTGATCCTTACGTTGATGAGATTGCTTTCGAAATAGCACATATAGCTCCACAGACACTCAGCAACTATCTGTTTCACCCGGAAGTTCTTGAATTCAACGTGTCGCTTCTATATGACACGGACGATTTCCTCGCCTACGCCGATATAATAGACTACGGGACTTCATCTGACGGAGGGAACTACTACTCGACTATCGAATACAAGGTATTCGAGAGTCCGGATACCCTCTACTTCGAGCTGCCGCAGGAAATCTACTACTGGTTTATCGTTCATCCAAAACTGCACAGGGAGAGACCGGATTTTATAGATCCGGCGACGGGAGCCCATGCCGATCCCCCCACCGGTGTTTTCTGGAGGGATTACCTGTTCAACCATGCGGATTATGGATATCCTCTGCTGAAGGATTCCCTTTCAGTCTGCAGAACACTATGGAACTGCAACGTAAGCAGCCTCGATAACGGAGCGATCGGGGCACTGACCGCATGGGTTACGAAGGTTATGTGGTTCGATCCCCATCCGCATCACAACCAGCCGGTCAGAATATACCGCTTGCATAAAGGAACCTGCAGTGTTCATTCCTACCTGACCGCTGCCGCTTCAAGAACGGCATTCGTACCCGCGACTGTAGCGGTGATGTACAGAGACAACCACAAGATAAACGAATTCTGGGAAAGGGAATGGATGGCCTGGGAGCCGGAGGGAACGCACATAAACAACCCGAGAGTCTACGATCCCGGCTGGGGCTGGGATATAGCCAGTGTATTTGACTGGAGAGGAGACGGTTACACGTGGAATGTAACGGAGAGGTATACTGATGTATGCACTCTTACGGTCAATGTGACGGATAATCTCGGAAATCCGGTCGATGGCGCCTGCATAGTACTTAACAGCGATGGAACCCCGGGTCCGCGGTGCCTGGCGGACTACACTGCAAGTTCAGGTACAGGGCAATTCCTTTTCGGTGACAGCCGCCCGCTCTACATGAAGGTAACAAGTTCCATCGGGAATTTCCCGGCTTCAGGTTACTACACCGTCACATCTTCAACTGTAACCGGCGCTCACTACATAGTGGACATAGCACTTTCCGGAGAAGTTGACTGGCTGGACATTTCACCTGATTCACCTCCTGGATCACCTACAGATGATTTCAGGATTGTAATCGAATACGATGTTTCGG
>DAOWFD010000306.1 GCA_030638185.1 Candidatus Aegiribacteria sp. | reverse complement strand
CATTCATGACCATGTCTGTCATTAATCTGCTTGAACCTCCAACCTCGGGAGATTGAGTTTCATGCACACCTGCAGACATTTGGTAGCAGCTTCCTTTGATGCAGAGAATGCAGCCTGAATATCTTCGGGATGCTCCATACCCGGTGTTGGTGAGCAACCGGCCTGAAGAGCTCTTCAAGAAATGTCGCCGGGTCAAGCGACTTCCTCTTAGAACAGGATGGGCATATCCACTGCACTTTCATGAAAAGGCTCTCAGGTACTCAGTACCGCATTCTTCGCGCCTGATTCTCACGAAACCAGGTTGTGGGTTTCTCCCGGTCTCATTTTTATGCGTATTGAAACAGCTGGCATATAGTGATCAGAAAGCGATACTACTCAGATAATATAGGATAGGATAAAATAAAAAGGTTAAAAATACTTTACACGGGTGGAAAACAGAGTATAGTTTATATAATACGAGAAGCGAGATTACGATTTAAAGTCAAAAAAACATCGGGCTCACAGGCAGATGAAGGTTTAGTAAAGGAGGATTAAAATACAACTAAAGAGAACAGGTCTTCTGCTGAGTTTGATTCTGATTCCTTCAAGCTTAGTTTTGGCTGATTGGCAAAGCTTCCAATTGACCGATAATAGTTACGCAGAATCAATGTCCTCAGTAGATTTAGATTCGTTTGGCATTCCTCATTTTGTGTGGTGTTCTAACAACGATGGTGACTATGATATTTACTATTTATCTGAAATTACTGGAACACCAGTAAAAGTGACCGACAATACTACTCATGACCTGTACCCACGCTTAAGGATAGATCAAGCAGGGAATGTACATATTGCCTTCAAGGGACACGATGGTCACGATTATGAAGAATTCTATGTGAATAACCTTGGTGGTAGTTTTTGTGACCCTATACAGGTAAGTTTCACAGAAACAGATGTTGGAGTATTTGTTCCTGAACACGCATGTTTAAGTATCGATCCTACTGGCGTTGCCCATATTGCTTACAAATACGGGTACTATGAATATGGTAACTGGGATATATACTATGTAAACAATGAGGGTGGGTCATTTGGATCATCGACTAGAATTACTGATGAAACCGGAGGGAAAAGTTACGTTAGACCTTCAATGGCTCTGGATAACGACAACTTTGTTCATACTGTATTTGAAAACGGAACCGATATCCTCTACACAAACAATATTACCGGTGTTTTCGATAGTCTGACAACGGTAAGTGTAGGAACCATTTGTTGGCACTCTTCGGTAGGGATCGATTCCTCAAACAAGGTTCATATCTCTTACTCCAGATACCATGGGGGTGTTTACTACATTAATAATGTAAGCGGAGGTTTTGATACCACTCTGGTTTTGTCAACCGCGAATAGTATTAATGAAATCACAGCCTTGGTGGTGGATCATTTAGATAATGTTCATGTTGCCTTTATCGGCGGGGATTTTGGAACCCCTAATACTCATGAGCTTTATTATGTGAATAACAGCACTGGCAGTTTTGAGGACCCCAAACAGATAACCTACAATAGTGAGCATACCGCAGATATATCCTTGAGCGTTGACTCTTTTTGCGCTGGTCATATAGCATTCTTAGAGGGATTCTATGGAAGTAGTGATTATGAAGTCTGGTATTGCACAAATAGCGAATTTGTTGGCATATCTTTTGACAACGCAAGCTATGCAGGTAACAACCCTTCTTCATTTTCGTTACAGAACTATCCGAATCCGTTCAATCCGACAACAATCATCAGTTATCAATTACCGGTTAATGCCGATGTAACACTGAATATTTATAATATAGCGGGACAGAAGTTGCGGACATTGGTAAATGAAAATAAACCCGCTGGTTATCATTCAGTGCTTTGGAATGGCACCGATGAAAACAACCAGCCTGTTCCTTCAGGAGTTTATTTCTATCAATTAACAACAGGGAGCGATTTATCTGAAACAAAACGAATGATAATTTTGAAATAGGTAGCGAAAAAAGAGATAATTGTTTTAAAAACTAACACTTTTCAAATGGTTAACTAGTGTCAATCATTAATAACCTCGGGGCCGGGTCTGACATCTAAACATTTAATCATATTCAGGTAAAAAACTGCAGAGTTTCAGACAACATGAAAACGGCTGGTACTGAGTTTTCCCTTCTCTATCTCTACACGGCGCCACCCACTGTCATCGTTCATTCCCTGCCAGCGTCTTTCCTCTGTAAGGTAATGCCAGTCCTTGTCCACCTGGTAGTAGAGCTGGAGGTCCTTCGTCTCGATGATGTTGACGATCTCATTGTTGTGATACCTGGTCTCGTCGTAATCCGTGATAGCTCTCTGTCCCATTTCCGAGTAAACCTCGTTCAGGTCAAGCAGAAGATCGTGAACTGTGCTGTCCATCTCCACCGCGTTAAGACCTATCGCTTTGGCTTCACGCAGGAGAATCGGATAGGAATGTGAAGGATACCAGGAGTTCAGAGCATGGGAGATTCTCTCAACGGTTTCCTCCCTCCAGTTTCCTGAATTGACGCTTACCTCATCAATCATATCATGCTCAAGAATCGCAGAGGTGAGAAAAATTGATTAACATCCTGTTTTTGACATTGTTTGCTTTGCCGGTATTATCCAGGGAGGTTCCCGGCAGTACAATTGAGGTGTTTCTTAAATACATGCCTCCGTTACTTGAAACTGCTGGATAAGGAGGGAAAATATCATGGTCATATTTCCGGAGAGTCTCTATTCGGACGTAAGAATAGAGGACATCTTCAGCACGACCATCCGGTACACTCACGGCGATCTGGAAGAAATGAAGATTCAAACGTACAAAGCGGCTTTCATTCGTGTATACGACGGAAGGCGCTGGTACTATTCGGCCATCTCGAACCCGGAATTCATCCAGACCGAACTCTATTCCCTGGCGTGTCTCGCCTCTCACGATCCGGATATAAACGGGAATTCCGCAGTCAGGAAATTCCAGATAAACACAGGCAGCCATCTGAAATTCGAAGAAAACCCCGTCTCCGATATCGAAGAGGACAGAAAGATCGAACTGCTTGAATCGTACTTTCCCATTCTTGCGGAAAGCAGGAAGTTGAAGACGTGGACAGGCGTCTACATAGACAGGCTTACAGTAAAGCATTTCCTCTCCAGCAGGGGCGCTGACATCACATTCGACAGCCAGGCAGCAAGTATTGCCTTTGGATTCAGACTGGCCAGCGGTGAGAACAGGCTGTCGGAATCATTCCACAGAGCCGCCACATCATTTGACGGACTGGCTGGCCATCATGACGGTTTTGCCGGGAAGCTTGCCAGATCTGAGGAATTCGTAGACAATTCCGTACCGGTGAAGCCTGGAGAATACAACGTAATTCTCTCTCCTTTCGCCTCCGGTATCTTTGCTCATGAGAGTTTCGGGCACAAGAGTGAGGCCGACTTCATGATGGGGGATGAGACAATGATGAAGGAATGGTCCATAGGCTCCTGTGTGGGGTCGGATATCCTGTCCATTGTCGACGACGGTAACGAACCTGGAACCGGGTACGTTCCGTTTGATGACGAGGGCACCAGAGCGGTGCAAACCTTCCTTGTGAGAAACGGCATCCTTTCCGGGAGGCTCCACAGTGCGTCAACTGCAGCGAATATGGACGAGGATGTCACCGGAAATGCGCGGAGTGTGAGCTTTGAATTCGAACCGATTCCAAGAATGACCACCACCTACATCGAGCGGGGCTCGAAGACGAAGGAGGAATTATTCAATGAGGTCGAGAAAGGCCTCTATGTCGATACGATAATCCACGGATCCGGTCTTTCCACATTCACCCTTGCTCCATCCATGTCCTGGATGATCAGGGACGGTAAGATCAGCGAGCCT
>DAOWFD010000106.1 GCA_030638185.1 Candidatus Aegiribacteria sp. | reverse complement strand
TCCGCGAAATCCTCTCCGTCACTTGAGTAAATGATTCCTCTGGATGAATTGATGATCAATCCTGTTCCATCCTGATTCATACCATTCGTGACGGCACTTTCGACGTCACCCCCCTGCGCGCCGATGCCTGGTACAAGGAATGTCATATTTCCGACAATAGATCTGATTTCACGCAATTCTTCAGGGTAGGTCGCACCCACGACAAGAAGAACATTGCCATTCCGATTCCATTCACGGGCAGCCTTGTCTGCAACGATCTGATACAGCTTTCTTCCATCCGATATCAGATCCTGAATATCTCTTGCGCCCGGATTCGATGTGCGGCATAGAACGATCACCCCCTTGTCGCTTCGGTCCAGAAACGGTTCAAGTGTGTCTGTCCCCATATATGGATTCACGGTGACAGCATCAACACCAAATCGATCAAACGCTTCCCTGACGTACATTTCTGCGGTCGGTCCTATGTCTCCTCGCTTTGCATCCAGAATGACGGGAATGCCTGGATAGTTCTCGTGGATATAGGCTACCGTCAGTTCAAGGTCGCGCTCCAACCCGGATGCAGAGTAATAGGCAACCTGTGGCTTGAACGCGCATACAAGGTCAGCAGTATGGTCTATGATGGCACGGTTGAACTCAAAAAGAGGTGCCTTCGCATCACGAAGATGTGCTGGTATCTTCTCTATATCAGGATCGAGACCCACGCAGAGCAAAGAGTCATTTTTTCGCCAACTCGAACCCAGGTCTTCAACAAATGTCACTGGTGTAGCTTCTCCTCTCTGTTGTGAAACATAACGTATAGGTGACTTGCTTTGTAAGCCACGCCGCAAAACGGCCGGGACTACAAAGTCACGGTTCACCCAATTGACGTTTGATTACGCGAAGTAGTTCAGGCAGTACTATCGAATCCGGGGAAAGAGCGGCGGACCTGAAGTGACCTTTTCTTCTGAGAGAGCGTCCAGAATGCTCTTGCCCGCGTCCGGCAGGAACGGCTGAACCCAGTAGCCAATGCCGTAAAGGGAACCAAGCCATTCCGAAAGCTTCTGATGGAGAAGTTCGTATCTATTGTCCCTCAACCACTCCCAGGGCTTTGTCACTTCTATGTCCCTGTTGATCGATCCAATCGTCTCCCAGAGAGCCGAAAGAGCCCTGTCAAACCGATATTCATCCAGCGCCTCGTGGTAGCCTTCGGGAGCTTGCGGAGCACCGTCAGTACCATAGTGCCCGTACTCAGCCTTTCCGCATAGGCTCGTGAGACGGCTGACCAGGTTGCCGAGGCCGTTGGCGAGATCTGCGTTGTACAGGTGGTTCAGACGCTCCGTTGAGAAATCGCCATCCTCGAAAGGTACCAGTGCACGCGCCAAGTAGTACCGTACCGCATCGGAGCCATATCGCCGTACAAGGCGGAATGGGTCTACGACGTTCCCCAGAGTCTTGCTGATCTTGCGGCCATTTACGGTCAGGAACCCGTGGATGAGAACCGTGTCAGGCAGGGGCAGCCCCGCGGACAGCAGAAAGGCCGGCCAGTACACAGCGTGAAACTTCCATACATCCTTGCCGAGCACGTGGATCTTCAACGTGTCCTCCTCCCAGAACTCCGCACACTCCTCGTCCGTACCGTACCCGAGGCCCGAGAGATAATTCGTCAATGCGTCGAGCCACACATAGATGATCTGCGAGTTATCGTCCGGGACCTCAATGCCCCAGCCGTACGCCCGCTCAGTGCTACGCGTGATGCTGAAGTCGCGCAGACCGGACCGGACGAAGCTGAGGATCTCATTGCGGCGTGCATCCGGTACGACGCGGAGGCGCCCCGTCTCCAGCACTTCCTCGATCTGCGACTGGTACGCTGAGAGCCGGAAGAAGTAGTTCTGTTCCGCCACCTCCGTTGGTCGACGGTGGTGGATGGGACACAGACCATTCGTGAGATCCTTCTCTAGATAGAAATCCTCGCACCCCCTGCAGTAGAGTCCGCGGTAACTCTGCCGGTACACGTCGCCTGTACGGAGCCGCTTCCAGAGCCAGTGAACACCCGCTCGATGCTGGCACTCCGTAGTGCGAATGAACCGGTCGAGCTTGATGTTAAGCGCAACCGTCAGCTCACGGAACGCCTTCGCGTTACGGGCGACGAGCTCGATCGGAGTGATCCCTTCCTCTTTCGCCGCGAGGACGTTCTTAAGAGCGTTCTCATCCGTGCCGGTCTGCAGGCGCGTGGGCCGTCCAAGCAGGCGATGATAGCGGCTCAGAACGTCGGCTTGGACGAGTTCCAGAGCGAAACCTACGTGGGGAGTCGAGTTCACGTATGGTATCGTTGTCGTAATGTAGATTCTTTTGTTCATGTTCGTTTCCTCGCAAAATAGTGTTAAAATAAAAAAATCCCGGGAGCTTCAGCTCTCGGGCCCGGTTCAGAGTCGTATATCGCTGGTTCAGTATCGCATGATGTCCGAACCGGCGACAGACCGGGCCCCGGGCATCATCATATGATGCGCCTTCTCAAGCCGTTTGTCTGCGTACCGGTTCGTCATGACTATCTCCTCTTCCTGTTCAGACGATCACCAACTTACGTCGCTGCTTCCGATGCGTCAAGTCAATTGTCTGATTTCACCGTCGAACGATGATTATATAACTGTTACATATCACAGAACCTGGATGTGTATAAATCTCTCTGATACTGCTGATCCTGTATTCAGCATCACCTCTCAGATACGGTCCTGTCATATTTCTGCTGGTAATGACTGCCTTCAGAAATATCCGATTTTCTGTCTCGACAAACGGCTTACACCTTTACAGAGAGAGGCCTCATAAGTGTTATGGCTTCTTATCTCAACAGGCACAGGCTCCTGGTCTCTGAAATACCACCAGACTGTATCCTGCATATGTACAACCCGGAACAGATAATCTGTCCGCTCTGGTTCCTGCCGTCCCAGACATAGGAGTGCTGTCCGGCTCCAAGCTCAGATTCTGCAAGGGAGCAGACCAATCTGCCCGAAAGGTCAAACACCTGTATTGAAGTGTATCCCGGCTCGGAAAGCTCGAATGAGATGTATGCTGAGGAACTGAAGGGATTCGGGCTTGCACGCAGGTCAAACAGGGGAGAAGGCACCAGTTCTATCCCTGTCTGGGTAACTGTAAAGCTTATGGTGTCTGCGGCAACAGAAATACCTCCGTCGAAGGATGTCACTATCAGTTCGTTCGATCCCACATCAGCGAACAGATCATCCAGATAAGTGTATTTCAGACCGGTTCCGAAGGCGTAGAGGTTACCGTCAGTGGCGGCGATGTACATAATCCCGTCCGTTATGGCAGGGCTGGACTGAAATCCAGCGGCAAGACCTCCCGGAATTCCATATGACCAGACGATATCCCCGGTTTCCTGATCGATGGCATAGACACTGTCACCTCTGTGTTCGCCCAGGTAAGCAAGCCCGTCCGCCAGCCCTATTGATCCATGCAGCTCAATCTTATCAATGATACTCCAGAGGTTATCCCCGGTCTGCATATCGTACCCGCAAACAGCTCCGTACACCGAGCCATAGAATGAGCAACCGATAAAAACCTTGCCGTTACGAATAGCCGGTGTCGGTTCAACACCCCATATATGTGAGTACTGATGCACCTTGGTCATCCATATGAGTGAGCCATCCTCCGTGTCAAACGAATGGATGTAACCATCATCCCCGCCGATGTAGATCACTCCATCATATATTACTGGAGAGGAATCCCAGTAACCGCCATCTGTATCGGTGTTCGTCCAGATGATGTCTCCCGAGAGGGCGTCCAGAGCGTACAGCGGTCCCTGCCAGGTGGCAACGTAGAGCCTGTTCCCATGAAGGGTAATGCAGCTTTCGAAGTAGTAGGGGATATCCGCAATCCAAATCTCTGCGCCGGTCTCGGTATCCAGCGCACATACCTTGGATTTATTTCCTATGACACTGGTAAGATAAGCTACCCCGTTACCCACTGCCGGAGTACCACTTATCCGCGAGCCTGCGGTTCCTCCATACGCCCAGATTCTCTGGCCGGTCAGGGCATCAAGGCACCAGGCGGAATCGGCTGCGATATAAATTTTTCCTTCATAGTAAGTCACTGCATCATCAACATCATCTACGACATCGTACTGCCAGATGATCTCACCCGTTGCTGAATTCAGCGCGTACGCTATCGATTGCTCATCCGAAACGAAGTACACAATACTATCTACTATGACAGGGCTGCAGAACTCATGCGAATGCCCGGTCACAGGCGCTGTCCAGAATACTGTGGCATCCTGGGGACCGGGCGACTCGGAGCAGCCTTGATGCAGATCGTTCTGCATGTAGGTGTACCAGTCTGTGTTCAGCCGGGGTATCTGGATCACCGGCTGGCTGTTGAGGGAGTACTGGACATATTCAGGTATCTCGTTCTCGTTCTCCACAATGGCCCTGACAGTCAGCCAGTCGCCGTCGTAGATCTCGCCGTCTGCAGGTTCAGTGATGGTAAGATTGGTGGTGTATATCAGGATTGCTGCAAGGAGATTTACTAAATTCATTCTTTTCTCACATTCATTTCTATTAAGGCCTTTCCCTCAGTATACCCATGTTCATCTCTTATGAGATCAGGTTTTTCTGATGGAGAGTACCTGATATCCATACTATTCAATTAATTCATTACCTGCCTCGGTCAGTTTCTTCGCGAGTAACAGCACTTCTTTGGTTCTGCCTGAATTGAATTTCCGCACAACATCCACGGTTTCCAACATTTCCCGCACCAGCGCGTAATCGGAATACTTCTCTTCACACAGATTCACCGGTAAATCCTCTCAGAATAGTGTTGACTGAGAACAACATTCGATTCCCGTCTCAACTCCTGCGCCTGGCATCGATTGTCAGTCTCCTGAAATCTTCAGTTTCTTTTCTGACCTGATGAACAAATTCATTGTCCTCAATAGTTCCGATAGCGGCTTTCATTTCAGCCGCGTTCCTGTATGTTGCCTGACGGAACGAATTGTCAAAATCCTTCTTTCTCGAAATGTAAACCTGATCTCTGATGAATTCCTGAATTTCTGCAGCCCTGTCCAGCGCCGATACCCATTGTTCCACTGTGGGCTTATCAGTTCCAAGTAATTCACAAAGAGTGGCAAATGAATGCTTCTGCTTTTCAAATGGATAGGTTTTCCAGAGAGTATCATACCTGCGATGGATTTCATCCCAGTCACGAAGTCTGCCGGATCCGATATCCGATCTTATCTGATCAACATCTTTCTCGGGTATGATCTGCCCGCCAAGGTTTACCCATTCGCGTATTCGGTCACAGGTTAACCCTTCGCGAAGTACTGGATAATCAGCGTCCTGATTCGTGTTCAGATATTCCAGCAGATTCCCGACCGCGTAATAATGAAGCATATCACAGTATGCGTGGTACGCTTTGTACGTTTTGAGAATCACAACCTTTCTATTTGATTTCTCCATGTTCTCGCCAAGCACTTCAAGAGAGTTTACCTTTTCGGAAGGCCCGGAAAGAAGCTCGCGCCCGATCGCGGCCAGTTCTTCATCATCTTTACCATCTGCTGGTTCGCCTTTACTGCGCAAACTTGCCCTGGCAGTCCATATTTCCAGCAACCTGCGGGAATTGAATATCTCTTCTGCGGTATCTGGCGCTAAATAATCGAATTCAATGTTCTGGATTTTTCTCTTTCGTTTATCGCGAGAGTGAAACTTCCTGGAATTCCTTGCAAGGGCATACATGTTGTATAACCACCAGAATGCCGGCATAACTTCAAGCTGGTTCATCGCGGTATTGTTGCCCACCAGTGAGAATGGCAGCGGGATATCAAGCTCGACCGGATAATCCGCTTTGGAAAGCAGCACGTAAGAAGCAAAAACAGAGGAATGTTTAACACTCGTGCATAATCCCGGCCAGAAACCGCGACCTGCCTGGATTTCATTGTCGTTGGCTCTGCTATTGTGATTGGAGCCTATCGTAGCGCCTGCGGCCATATTACTCTGTCCCATTACAACAGAGGCAATAAGAAAGGAATTGTTGTGATGCTGTTCGTGTGCCGGGAAAATAAGATTGTTAAGCACTTCGCAGCATGAAACGGTTGAATTGTCACCCAGGAACGAGTGAATAAGCCTCGCGCCGTATTTAAGGTTTGAGTTATCGCCAAGAATGAATCGGACGGCCTTGCAGCCATAGAAAATATGGCATCCAAAGCCGATAATGCCGTTCACCAATTCAACACCTTCTCCGACCATCGTTGGTTCTGACTCCGAAGAGTTGATGGTTAGATTCTTGAGTTTGTTGATGCCTTTAATGTAACAGTGGGAACCTATCTGAACATCCTTGAGAATGATTGAGTTCCGGATTACGCACTGGTTCCCGATTGTTCCGTAAAAACCACGGCGAGAGTCAAAGCTGTTCTGTGTAATATCCTTCAGTCTGTCCATTAACACAGTATCGTCCCGGTACTTTGCCCAGAGATAGGCGTCCGCGGTGATTATGCCGTTGAAAGGTAATATGGAGCGGCTGCCGGATTCATTTATCAGGTTAAGCCATATGCGAACATCTTCCGGCTCGCCTTCCTTGATAATCCCATTACCGAATTTAGCATGGTTGGTTGTATACATCTCATCGATGCTGTACAGAATGCAGCGATCGCCGATTATGAAATGCGATAGATAACGGACATCATGAATTGCCGTGTCATCTCCTATGTCACTGGAAATAATCACACTGTTCGTAATACCTGTCGGAACCAGAAGTTCATGATGTTCGAGAACTACATTCCGTATATTTCCAATTCGCACAAGCCCGAAGAACTCGGTATTCCTTACCTGAGCTGTTTCGAACTGATCTGTAACGAATATCTCGTTCCAGTTACCACAGGAGTTGCCATTCTGCTCGAGTTTCTCAATTTCATGAGATTGCAGGTGCCGCCAGTGTCCTTCCTGCCGGGAACTCTGAATATTGCGAAGGTAGTATTCATCTTCCCCCTCGGGAAGGAACTCGACGGGGATAAAACCTTTCCCGATGCTATCCGGTGGAAGGATTGAGACGGTACTCATGCTTTACGCTCCTTTGATTCACATGTTTGTATCCGGTTTATATACCGATTTTTCCCCTTATGGAAAATATCTGATTAATCTCAGGGAAATACTGTGATCATCACGACTGTACTGTGAACGGAATAGAAATCCTGAAAATCAAGGATATTCTCACAAAATGCTTTCTGCTTACTGCTGCTGGTCTTCTGCAGTAGTCCCGTTCCATCGGGAGAAACGCCCTTGCATTCGATGATTACGATTCAGTCGCGAGATACCTTGTCATCCAGGAGACGCTCAGTCTGCCTCTCGATCAGTACATAACGGACCTGGAAGCGATTCTGGCTCTCAGACACGATGTTATCAGAGAAGTGGCGGCAAAGTATCTCACAGGTGAATGGTTTATGTCCATCGCGGGCGGAATTGATGATCGAATAGGGCCGCTGATTGATTGAGCAACTCATAGACCTTGAACCCGTTGAAATCTTGCCATCAAAAGAACAAGAAATACCGGGGTACACGTTTCATGTACTCACGGTATGAATCACCATACTGTTCCAAACAAGCTTTTTCCTCTGCCATGGTTCTAGAGCGACGGAATAACGCAGCTACAATTTGCAGGAGTAGTGCAGGCCATGAGCCTATAGCGATACAAATCCCACAACCTGTAATGAATAGCGTGAGTGACTGTGGATGACGTGATATTC
>DAOWFD010000093.1 GCA_030638185.1 Candidatus Aegiribacteria sp. | reverse complement strand
CATAACGGAGGGTGATATCCCTGAAACGCTCAGGAATAAGAGCGTCCTGGCACTGGATATGGGTGCTCTGGTCGCGGGGACGAAATTCAGGGGAGAATTCGAGGAGAGGCTGAAGACAGTCCTGAAGGAGATAGCCGATGCTGAGGGAAGAATCATCCTTTTCATAGATGAGATGCATACACTTGTTGGCGCAGGTGCCGCCGAAGGCGCAGTGGACGCAGCTAACATGCTTAAACCCGCCCTTGCACGGGGAGAGCTTCACTGCATAGGTGCCACTACACTGGATGAATACAGGAAACACATTGAGAAGGATGCCGCGCTGGAAAGACGCTTCCAGCCCGTTATGGTCAAGGCCCCCTCTGTAGAAGATACGATAAGTATTCTAAGGGGGCTCCGTGACAGGTACGAGAGTCACCACGGGGTTGTTATCCAGGATGCGGCCCTTATTGCCGCCGCTACACTTTCCAACCGTTATATCACAGACAGGTTCCTGCCCGATAAGGCGATAGATCTTGTAGACGAAGCATCGAGCAGGCTCCGTATAGAGATCGACAGCATGCCAGAATCGATAGATGAGATCAGGCGCAGGATAATGAGGTTGGAGATAGAGCGGGAAGGATTGCGCAGAGAAGATGAGGCCGACTGTCAGGCTGAGCTCGAAATAATCGAGAAGGAACTTGCAGAACTGGAGGAGGATAGAACAGCCCTTGAACTTCGCTGGAAGAATGAAAAGGACCTGATCGATAAGATCCGTGACATCGCCAGGAGAAATGAAGATTTCCGTGGACAGGCCAAAATAGCCGAGCGTCAGGGCGACTTTGAAAAGGTGGCGGAAATAACCTATGGCACAATTCGCGAACTGGAGGATGAATCCGCGACCCTGAAGGAAAGGTTGAACGACCTCCAGAGGGAGGGAGCGCTTCTTTCCGAAGAAATTACTGCAGAAGACATTGCCGAGGTTGTGTCAAAATGGACCGGTATTCCTGTATCAAGACTTATGGAGAGTGAGAAGGAACGGCTTCTCTCCCTGGAAGATGAGCTTCACAAAAGAGTAATTGGCCAGGATGAGGCGGTCTCCGCTGTTTCCGAGGCTGTCAGAAGGTCGCGTGCAAGCGTTCAGGACCCTAACAGACCCCTGGGCAGTTTTATATTCATGGGACCCACAGGAGTAGGTAAGACGGAGCTTGCAAGATCCCTTGCGGATTTCCTCTTCGATGACGAGAACGCCCTGATAAGGATCGACATGAGCGAATTCATGGAGAAGCATTCCGTTTCAAGGCTTATAGGCGCTCCTCCCGGATACGTGGGATACGATGAGGGAGGGTACCTGACAGAAGCAGTCAGAAGAAGACCGTATTCCGTCATTCTGTTCGATGAGATTGAAAAGGCTCATCAGCAGGTATTCAACGTATTCCTCCAGATACTTGATGAGGGCCGCCTTACTGACGGCCAGGGGAGAACCGTTGATTTCAGGAACTCGGTGATCATCATGACCAGCAACCTGGGCAGTGACTGGATAGCTGAAGCCGCCGGCAAGTTGACCCAGGAGGAGCTTACGGAGAGAGCCAAGAGGGAACTGAGTATACATTTCAGGCCGGAGTTCCTCAACAGAGTAGACGACATTATCGTCTTCCACCCGCTTGGACGGGAGGAGTTGAGAGAAATCGTCGAGATCCAGCTGAAGAGGTTGAACAGGATACTGAAGGAACAGAACATAACCCTTGTTCCATCCGAATCAGCCCTGGATCTGCTGACGAAGCTTGGATACGAACCTGCATTTGGTGCCAGACCGCTGAAGAGGGTCATACAGAAGTACGTTCAGAACGAACTGGCCAACGCCATAATCGACGGCAGCATACATCAGGGACAGAGGGTGCTTCTGGATACCGAGGGCGATGAATTCGTCATGAAACCCGAAGCTGAACCGGAATAGAATGTATCCAACCCTTGTTGTAATCGCTGGATATTTCGCGGCTGACATCTTTCTCGACGGGTACACAGCTGCCATTGCTGTGTTTGCCCTCGGTCTGGGGGAATTCCTTTTTCTGCTGGCTTTCCGCGGAACAAAGCATCCCTCCCTCATACTGGAGGGTGCGGTGCTGGCATCCGCAGGCCTTGCCGGGGACATGCTCGCTGGCCATGGGTACAGCGGAGCTGGATACGTGCTTCTTGAACTTATCCTTGCTGGAGTACTGCTCGTATCAACCGCAAGAGGAAAGCCGTGGCTGGCTTCCCAGATGAAAAGGGTTGCCGGATTCTCAACCGGCAGGGAGTTCTCAGGGGAGATGTCTATTGTTATGGGAATGCTATTCCTTTTGCATGGGATCCTTCTTGCCATTCTAATAGTGTTGAAGGGGAGTGTGCCGGTTATTCCGGCTATACTCTCCTTCGCATTATTGTATGCGCTGGCTATCTTCTACGTAAGAAAAAAGCAGCGAAAACGGAATGAAAGAAATGTGCCCCGCCTTCTGAAAGACGATGAAGGAAAACTGATACTCGAACTTTCGGGGGAGAACCTGGGAAGCATGGTGCTGAAGCCGGGAGCGGTTACCATTGTCACTGAGGTTGAGATTGCGGAGAACCTCCAGGCTCACAGGTTCCTTGAAACCCTTGAGGGGTACCTGAGATATCGGGGCTGCAGGGCGGTAAGGTTCCCCGAATGGGACGGTGATGAACTCACGCTGGAGATGTCGGGCTACAGGAAAACTCCCGCCGGCTGGAACAAGAT
>DAOWFD010000258.1 GCA_030638185.1 Candidatus Aegiribacteria sp. | reverse complement strand
TCAGAGGACTCCTCAGGAGAGGAACCATTCTTGAGAACAACATAGTACAGACCATCGGCTCAGCAGGCGAATCGATCGCCGCCGGTGTGATATTCACGATTCCTGCTCTTTATCTGCTGGGTCTTGCTCCTGAAATGATCACCGTAACTCTCATGGCTGGTCTTGGCGGAATTCTCGGGCTTCTTATGATGATCCCACTCAGGCGAGCTGTGATTGTGCAGGAACATGGGAAACTTCCCTTCCCCGAGGGAACCGCCTGCGCGGAAGTACTTGTAGCTGGAGAAGTGGGCGGAAGTTCGGCGAAAATCCTCTTTGCATCGATGGGTATTGCAGGGTTGTACCGTTTCGCCCAGAACGGTCTCAGGCTCTTTCCTGAAAGCGTCGAGTGCGCCATCAGCGGATTCTCAGGCGCGATGCTTGGCGTAGATATCCTTCCATCGCTGCTGGGTGTTGGATTCATTATCGGGATAAGAATATCCAGCGCTATGCTCGTCGGCAGTATCATCTCGTGGCTGTGCATCATCCCTCTCATCAAATTCTTCGGCGCTGAATCGTCCGCTATATTCCCGTCCGGGATACCGATATCAGAAATGGGTCCATGGGATATATGGAACAACTACATCAGATACATCGGCGCCGGAGCGGTAGCTTTCGGAGGTATCATAAGTTTCATAGAAGCCCTTCCAACAATCGTTCGCAGTTTCAGGAAGGTACTCGGAACTTTCAGCCTGAAGAGGGTAGGAATCGATATCCGTACGCAGCAGGATCTGCCAGGTGCGGTGGTCATCATCGGTTCACTACTGATCGCGATAGCTCTATTATTCATCCTTCCAATAGACAGCATGCTGGCGAGGGTTCTCGCCGCTGTGGCGGTTGTGGTGTTCAGCTTCTTCTTTGTAACCGTGTCAAGCAGGATAGTAGGCTTGGTCGGCAGCTCGAACAATCCTGTTTCGGGTATGACCATTGCTACCCTCCTGCTTACAGCTCTCATCGTTAGAATCGCGGGGATCTCCGGAACTGCAGGAATAATGGCCAGTCTGGGAGCAGGAGCGATCGTCTGCATCGCTCTGGCCGCTGCCGGAGACATGTCCCAGGATCTCAAGACAGGTTTCCTGCTGGGAGCAACTCCAAGATACCAGCAGCTTGGCGAAATCATTGGAACCCTGGTTACCGCGCTTGTCATAGGCTACCTGTTAAACATTCTCAACACTACATACGGATTTGGCACACCTGAACTGCCGGCTCCACAGGCAACCCTGATGTCCATGGTGGTCAGGGGGATATTCAATGGCAATCTACCCTGGGCTCTTATCTTCATGGGCGCTGCTCTTGGGTTGGGCGCAAGGCTGATCGGCCTTCCTGTTCTTGCATTCGGTGTGGGAATCTACCTGCCGATCCATCTGAACCTTGCCATCTTCGCGGGTGGAACCATCAGGGCGCTTGTGCAGAGGAAATTCCCAAAAGACTCGAAGAGGCACAAAGATGTCATGGAGAAGGGCATGCTCATGAGCTCTGGTATGGTTGCCGGAGGAGCTCTGGTGGGTCTGATCGTGGCAATGCTCACATACTTCAAGCTGGATAAGAGCATCAACGTAGGCGGTCCCTTTGAGGAAAGCATGATTGCCGGTCTCGTGGTCTTCCTTCTTCTCGCGGTCTATCTATATACCGGAGTGGTTAAGAAGGGGGAAATTCACTGATACTGATCGACTCAGCGAGGTAAAATTTTTCGCAAGGATCGAGTTATGGACAGTTTCAGTTCGTTGTGAACTATACGGGTGATGGACTCTTACATATTTGCAGATCGGAGACTTGATGCAGAAAACGACTGTTGCGAGGTGCCTGATCAAGTGCTTTGTACACAACTCAGGAGGACTCACTACAACTTGAATTGGTATCACTGAAATTGCTGAAGAGTTAGATCGTGACTTAAGCGCTATTCAGCTTCAACCAGTGTAAGCATATACACTCGCTGATAATACTGGTGCGAGCTATTGTAACCCAGAAAACCATGCTCGTCCCCGGTGATTTCCCAGCTGTTTAGATCAGCAGGATTTCCATCGTACTCTACCATGACATGGAAGAGGATCTCACCTCTCATATCATATACGCGGAATACAATTCCCGGATAATACCCGAGCCTTACCCACAGCCTTTCTTCACCATCTATGAACATTCCAAGCACAGTTCTCTTATATGGATCAAGCTTAACATCGGTATTTGCTCCCGGTGCATTACCGGTTATCATGTTGATGAAGCTGACGTGATCGTCCATCTCTGTCCGAAGCTCATCTTCACTTTTCCTTACTCTGTGGACGCTCTCGTCTTCAATGTGCAGGAAAGGAGTTCCATCGAGCTCGCAGCCATGGATCACGAACTCATCGATTGATGATTGTGAGTAAAAGACTCTGCCATTCCGTGCGGCGCAACAAATTATTTCACTTTCTCTGAACTTGGAGTTATCGGTTACCTGTTCGATTATCCATTTGTATTCAACACTGAAATACTCCACAGAGGGTTCCTCATCACCCTCCCAGCGGCCGAGAGTTGAAACTAAAAGAATTCCATTTTCATCCGGTAGGAATTCAGAACTCTGTCCTATAAAACCTCCACTGTCCAAAGCAGTAATATTTAATGATGGACAAGATCGTGACCAGGTCATCTCGTTATGGTATTCGCAGTTGCTGTCAAACAATGTGATTGCATACGGATCGCTGATCAGCAGGCTTCCATCGGAATAGAACGACAGAGCCCACGGGTAATGAAACTCACCCGGTCCTTCACCTTCACGTCCAATTGATCTGATGAATTCTCCGTCAGGTGTGAATATGAATGCCGCATGTTTTATCTTGTCCACAAATGCGATATCGCCATCAGGTGAATGTGTCAAACTGAGAGGCCACCCGAGAATGTAGTTGGGATCACCGATCTCGACTCCTATCGAATCGGTAATAACTAGTTTGTACTCAATGTCGGGAAGTTCTGGAGGAGTTTCATCAGCTCCGCATCCGTTCAGCATCATTATCGAAGATATCGTTATGAGTATTCTGGTTGATGCATTCGACAAGTGTCTTATTTATTTCTCCTTAAGTATTTACTGATCCTCAATAGTCTTTAAGAAATCGGAGGAGCAACACCTGGTTAATTCTAATACGTTTCTACTGGTCATGCGTGTATTCACCAATATTCCCGAATGTCGAGATTATTCCAGGGCTATGCGAATCGAAGGAGTGAGTCAAGGCGAATCCGCCCGCTTGCACTCGACTCCGAACAGTTGCCCGCCTTTCTGCAGGACCAGATCGATCTCAGCGCCCCGATGTATAGCCCAGAAGAAGACACCGTCCTGTATTGCCGGTCCATCAAGGAACACGACGATGCTGACCGTACAGGTGGGGCGGACACTTCACCATGCCTTCTGTCAAGGGGTTCTTCTCTGTTGCTTCTCCAGTTTCCTTTTGGCCTTTTGTGCCTGTTTGTTCATCCTCTGTTTCCGCCCCTTGTCCTTATCCTTCTTGCCTTTGTCTCCCATTGAGTACCTCCTTTCCCCGTTGTCCCTTACCTTCTCGTCGCGACAGCGCCGCTGCGTCGTCAGTTCTGTCTTTGCCTGCTTTCATGAGCATTCCTGCCTGGCCAATGATCATACAGATTCTATTTATTCATGGAATCTGTTATTCAGATATAGGTTAATTATACTGATAGTGGTTTGTAAAGTTAATGCACATAGAACCTGTTTGGTTTGAAAAAAAATGATGTTAGCTACGCCGATCGTCATACCAGTACTTTGTAAAGAAATCATTAAAGCACTTTGATGAGATGAATATTGAATACAACCATCGAAGTGTCACCGGGAAATGACACCATTCTCCAGGCTGCTGGAACTTCCCTGGGAGTCAATTACACCGGAAAAGGCTATGGCAGCTGAATTGAGCTGGCTCTCAGTCAGGAATGGAGACGGAAATTACTTCTATGATCTCGTCAATCCGGTTGTAGACAAGTAAGTAGCTCATCACCTCGCGCCAGGAGTACTCAAGATCAGAACCAATGTAATCCTCCGGATTCTGAGCTATATCAAGCCAGGGTCCTTCGCAACCTGGTACTACATAGCATGTGTCTATACTGTCATACATTGGATTCCTGAAGGTGAATCTGAGATAACCATCTTCATTCGTTACACCCATGAATTCACCTGTAGTTGAACCGGCACAGTGAAACATGTCAAGCTGTCTGCCGCCGTTATTGAGGATGGTGTTTCCCTCCATGATCAAACCTTCGATATGATGACTCTCTACCAGGAGACCATTCCCTTCGTGCTGCACCGCCCAGAATGTATTGTCGTGAATGAAATTGTTCCTGAGTACGATTCCATCTGCCATGAACGTATAGACCCCTATTGCACCACACCCGTTTATTTCGCAGTTCTCTATGGTGACGTTATCCGTGCCGTCTATTCCGAAGACGTTACCAGTGCAGCTCTCGAGCTCTGTGGGCTCGGTGTGGGTAGCGCAAAGACCGCTAATGGTAATCCTGTCACAATTGAATATCCACATTACATTGCTTATCTGGCTGTTGCAGATCAACCTGGAACCTTCTTCCCCGAGTATCCAGATGTCGCTGTGCCACCAGAGTTCAATGGATTCGTTTAATTTATAGGTACCAGCTCTGATTAGTATCGTATCTCCGTCCGAGACATCATCTATAGCCTGCTGGGGGGTTTCGAACTGTTCACCTTCCCCTACCGTAAGGGTGGTCGCCCCGGCCAATCCAATCAGTAGCACTGCACAAAGGATCTGTCCTGTCATGGCTATTATCCTCCTCCATTTAATTATCGACTTAATATCCCTGATTGTATAACCCGGGATTATGTGCAGTATTTTTTGCACAGGGTCCCGCAAGATTAATCCTAACCGAAACAAAGGAAGCTTCCAATAGGTATGAGAGGTTTTCATGAACTGATCAAGGATTTTTGGATTTATTGAAAAACTCGCCTGCACATCAATTGGATAGGGACTTGACCGTGCTTCCGCTCACATAATTACTGCGCTTGGATCGATGTAATCCCCGTAATGAATGAAGATACCGATTTCGGGATGGTAGACAATGATCTCACCCCTTCCGTAGACCCGGAAACTCCACATAACAGGATCGGTATTCGGGTCATCGCTGAATTCCACATTCTGTACCTCATGCATAGTGATATCATAGTAATCCCTGTAGGCTTCCTCGGGTATATTGTCCAGGTGGGTCTCGCTGAAGCGGATACTTTGAGGAGATGCAGGGTCGTACATACCATCCTCCTCAAGAATCGGTATCAGATAGTCAACGGCGTCCTGCCAGGACTTGATCAGTACGGGAATTGCGCGGTCTTCGTGCGCTGACTCCGGGAGGAAGGGCCAACTGTAGATCATCGCGCCGTAGAAGGTTCGCACTCTGTATCCGTACTCGAGGCCTTCATCTGTGAGAGCAATCCAGAAGTCGCAATCGCCTTTCCTGTGCTGTTCATCCGGATATCTGTGGAGAAGGGTGTATACCCCTTCCTCCTCTACTATGGCAGCCCCGACCATGCCTGCCGATTCCTTCAGGAACCTGGAATCTCTCATGTATATCTCAACCGGGTCCTGATCATCATTGAGGATTCTGTGAGCCCTCAGTTCTACGGTACCGTTGTAGAGATCGACCCATTTCTCGATCTCCCATCCGGAAAGTCGGCTGGTGATCAGCATCGGCTGTTCCCACTCCTCTACCTCACCCACATCCGGAGTGAAGTATTCGATCTCCCATCCTTCAGGCTCTTCGGGAATACCATAGTATCCGGGTGCTGGGGGTATCAACCCCATAACCTCACCGAACATCAATGCTTCTGGCGGAGCGGTGACCCTGCCTCCTGTCGATCCGACATTGATGGCATATACGTCCGGATACTTCCAGAGCAGAAGACAGGCTGTTTCCGATGCCCGGATACTCTCCTCGAAAGGACCCAGATAGACCAGCCAGCCGCTGTATCCGGAAAGAGTCGGCCAGTCGGGAATCCAGAGAACACCGGTCTCGGCGTTCGTCAGAATGACCAGTTCTTCGGCAACTGCCGATGCGGTGAACTGATTGTCGAATACCTCACACGCAACAACCCAGCCCAGGTCATCGGCCTGCTGATCGCCGACCGCGAGTGCCTGGAGAACTGCGGGAAGAACCATCATCATCAGTAATTGTATGATATAATGCCTTTTCATCTAATCCCTCCGGTCCGCACACCCGCCGAATGCGAGAGCTATCCAGTGCGTATCCGTAAATAGCCGTTTTTCAAATATGCTCAAGCATGCAATCCTCGTCATCAGTAGTACAACAATAGTCAAGGATTCGATTTAGCCCGCATTATTTCACCAGCCTTCTACTGCAGCGACACATAAAGCCGCGTCTACTTGTATATCGCACATCCGTCCTCGATGTACTATTCAAGAATCTGCACTCGCAAGCCTCCAAGCCCACTGTTTTCTGTGACGCTTCGAAACGAAGTCCGGTGAAAAATGCAGTCTAGTGGAATTAAGTACCCGACACGGAATTCAAGCATACTCCCGCGACTGATAACCATTGTACCATTCATTTCATACAAGGGGATCTGATGATTCAGGATATCAATAAGACAATAGTCGCCAGATTCACGGAGAATATTGAACTGTGAACAAATTCCTGAGTTAGAGTTGCATCGGCAAACAGATTCCTGAACGAATTTGTAAAAAATCTCAATAATATCCGTCTTTGTGAAGGGTTTCTTGTCAAACAGAACAATATCAGATATCTGCACTTAGTCCAAGTGGAGCGAAGCAGGTTATTCACTTACAGCCAGTCGTATAGGAGCGAAAGCGCAGACAATGGATTTCGAAAAGGCAAAATCGTTGAGTGGATTATTGAGCATATGCTCAAAAAAATACTTGACTATCGCACGCATACAATTATATTATGAGCGTACGCTCGTAACAGGAGGCGAAATTGCCAAGACCGAGGAAGCTCAGATTTGTTCAGGGGCGCCCCATTGTTGATGCGTTTATTCCCAATAGAACACCCCCCTGGGGAAGAGAAGAGATCATTCTTCCCATAGAGGATCTTGAGGCGATTAAACTGAACGATTT
>DAOWFD010000404.1 GCA_030638185.1 Candidatus Aegiribacteria sp. | reverse complement strand
GAACCGCGTCAAGAGGCCGGGGTTGAAAGAAGTAGAGGTGTGCTGGAACGGAATCGGGTTCGATGGTGCCGGGTCTTTTACCGCTGCTAACAGCTTCGGTGATTTCCTCCCAGTGGTACAGTTCCCATGGGCATTGAACTACCAGTATACCTTCGGGAGAGAGGAGTTTGCGTATCCGCCTGAGTATATCGTAAGGTCTATGAAGATGCTCAAGTACGTCTAGAAGCAGAATTACATCGTAGGAGTGTTCCTCGAGGTCAGCTGACTCAACACTACCTGTATGCACATCAAGCCCCAGTTTATCCCGGGCGTATTCTGAAGATAGAGGGCTTATTTCAACACCTTGCACTTTCCATCCTCTTCGGTCGAGATAATCCAGAAGGAAACCGTAAGCGCAGCCGATCTCAAGAAGCCGCCTTCCCCGGGCATGATGAAGAAGGTCCCTGTGGCGCCTGCTGAAGATCTTCATGAATGTGTCATGGTATTTATCAAATGTCCGCAAATAACCCTTGTATCCAACATCTCCATCTTCGTAATAGGCTCTGCTGTACATATTGGTAAGTGTCTTTTCAGCAGGCCTCTCGGACAGGTATACGAGACCGCATTCACTGCATCGCACAACCGGCCATGTTTTCTGCACACTGAGCAGACGGGAGGAACTGGATCCGCAAAGGATGCAGTCAGTTTTCTCTCTCGGGAAGCTGCTCCAGTCCATAATCCACCGTTCCCTTGACATGTCAACCCCGCAGGGGACTTGACGCGCACCTGACAGATACTTCTCACAGTGCCGGATCTTCATCGAATCCAGCTGGTACAATATTGTAGAATATTGAATATCAATAGCCTGCAATATCAGGGGTTGACAATTGTCAACCCCTTGACAGATTAGGCTTCTACGCATTAATCTGAATTGAGGTAGGAACCTTCTAACATTTTCCGAATTATAACATGTGAGACTATGTATAGCACGTGAAAGGCGGATCTTTTGGCGACAAAGCGCACAGAAGGAAGATCACTGGAACTGTACCTTAGAGAAATCGGTAGTAAGGAGACGCTAACATCTGCGGAGGAGGCTTCCCTTGCCAAACGCATTCGTTTGGGTGAACAGGAAGCCCTGAACGAACTTACAGAAGCGAATCTCAGGTTTGTAGTAAGCATTGCGAAGCAGTACGCGAATCAGGGTGTTGCGCTGGAAGACCTTATCAACGAGGGGAATGTAGGGCTTATAAGGGCTGCAAAGGGATTCGATGAGAGCAAAGGATGCCGCTTCATAACCTATGCGGTATGGTGGATAAGGCAGGCGATTCTTCAGGCCCTTGCGGAGCAGTCAAGAATTGTCCGTCTTCCGTTGAACCGTGTTGGGGAACTCTATAAAATGGGCCGTGCCGCAAGAGAACTTGGTCATTCTCTCGGCAGAAATCCATCTACAAATGAGATTGCCGATGAACTGGATGTATCCAGGGGGGATGTTGAAGGAATGATATAGATCCACAGTACACATCTTTCACTTGACAGCCCTGTTTATGAAGGCAGTGACAAGACTTTCCAGGAGATGATCTCGGACGACGACGACATACCGCCCGATGAAGCTGTAGTACAGACAGCAATGAAGAGAAGTGTATCAGGAATGCTGGACATTCTTGACCAGCGCGAAAGAACGATAATCCAGCTGTTCTTCGGAATAAACACCGATAGAAGGCATACCCTTGCGGAGATCGGAAGAACAATGGGTATAAGCCGTGAGAGGGTACGTCAACTGAAGAATAGGGCTATTTCTAAACTCAACGATAAAACCGACAGCAAGAACCTGTTGCTTTATCTGAAATAGGAGAACAAGTTCTTCTATGCCAATAGGCACCATCCACTGGCTACCCCAGAGATCCAGCAAGATCAGCAGGAAGTTCATACTTACTGCAGGTCGGTTAAGGCTGATAATCCTCATATCAGCGTTATTTCTTACCGGGATAGCAGCTCTGTTCTTTCATATAGGCATAATAAACGAGACGACACAGTTAACTGATAACAGGCAAAGCGAACTGATCCTTTACCGTGGAGAGCTGTATCAGCTGTCGGAGCGCGTCATGAACCTGCGGTCACAGCTTGAAGAGATTACAACCAGAGAGAAACAGGTTCTTGTTGCAGGTGCAGGGCTGAACATTGATTTATCTGAGCTTATCCCGCAAGATGCCCCGATAAACGAGCCTCCAGGGAATGATATGTTCAGGTATATTGATGATCTGGAAATGGAGATCATGCTCCTGGAGAGGCTGGCCGACGCTGAACTGATGGCCTACGATTCCCTTGTCCGTTTTTTAATGGGGAAGGATAGCGAACTGGCAAGGATTCCATCGATCTGGCCTGTTGACGGTATTTTTGTCAGCAGTTTCGGACCGAGGATAGATCCGTTCACCGGTGCCGTCCGGATTCATAAGGGAATCGATCTCGCCTGCATTGCGGGATCACCTATATATGCTCCAGCTGATGGTGTTATTATCTTCGTGGGCTGGACTGGTGGATGGGGCTTGAATATCGTTATCAGGCACTCGGATAGGATATCCACAAGGTATGCCCATTGTTCTGCAGCCTGCACTGTTATAGGGCAGGAGGTTAACAGGGGAGACCTGATAGGGAGGGTAGGCTCAACGGGAAGATCGGTGGCTCCCCATCTTCATTACGAGGTTCTTATTGACGGGGTACAGGTCGATCCGGAGGATTACATACTCAGGGAGGGATCGGATTCAGCAATATTCTAACCTTTATCCCCTGTGGAAATGGCTGCTGTTCCCTCTGGCTCTGATTGTCCTTTCCATTGCTTTTACCATATCAACAGACCTGGATTATCCTTTCAGAGGCGATGAAGAACACTTTATCGCCACAATAGAGTTTTTTGGAGAGAATTTTCATCCAGGAACAGTTCTTGATTACCCTGAGGTGACCGGACCTCTTTTCTATTACATGTACGCTTCATGGGGAAGATTAACAGGTTTCAGTCCTGAAAACCTGAGAGTTTTCAACTTGCTTCTCGCAGTTGCAGCTTTCATTCTGATGTACATCCTGTATGGAAAAGTTCTGCATGATCTGAAGGTCGTTCTTCCAGGCATGCTTCTGCTTTTTCTCAATCCTTACTTCTACGGACTCAGCATACATGTATTTACAGATATACCATCCCTTTTATTCATTGTTCTGATGGTTTTCGCGGTATACATCGGAAATCCTCTGCTCCTTCTGCTTTCCACAGCCTGTGCCCTTCTGATAAGACAATATTCTGTCTTCGTTCTCATCTCTGCATCAGTATACTTCTTCATTCTTTACCGGAAAAACACAGTATTCCGAAAAAGCATACTTATTGCTCTTGTCTGCGGCGCGGTCCCACTGATGGTGATGATGTTTCTCTGGAAGGGCACGGCACCGCCTTCAGGGATTCTCAGGTGGGTGGTCAGTGATGGTTCAGTGTACAGACTGAGGTACATTTTCGTCTACATTATCTTCATGGCAGTATCGTTATTCCCACTTCTGATATACGCTTGCAGGATTCTGCTTAAGAACAGAGTTATCATTCTTCTGAGTTTTCTGCTCTCACTCACGTACTTCTTCTTTCCGGTTCATTCTTCCTTTGTTACACTGGAGCAGACAGGGATCAGCACTGTGGGATTGATGCATAGTTTCATTCGCGGAACACTGGGTAATTATTACCTTGAACAATCAGTTCTGTGGTTTTTCTGCTGGGCTGGATTTCTCACTCTCTTCGGTATTATCCATACAGATATTACCAGAATGAGAACCGGAGAATGGGATTTCGGTCATTTTCTGACACTGACTGTCATCGTCTTTCTTATCATCATGCCATTCTCCTACCAGGTCTGGGAGAAGTATCTTGTTGCTGTACTTCCATTCATTCTCCTTCGTCTATTGATGATGATCGGCACTTACAAAAAATCCTGCCAATCCGGATAAAATTGATATATTCAATACTTACTCTGTGAAGCCCCCAAACGGCACATAAGAGATGTATTTCAGTGTGAAATAGACAAAGGATGACATTCATGGCCGGTATCAACCTTGTAAGTGCCTGTCTATGCGGTATATCCTGCAGGTACGACGGCAGATCAAAACCTGTTGACAGGTTCGTAAGGATGCTCCGGGAAGGGAAATGCGTGCCCTTCTGTCCGGAAATACTCGGCGGCCTGACAACACCCAGAGAACCAGCTGTTCTATCAGGGGGTGATGGCTTTGCGGTTCTCGACGGAACAGGAAGGGTGATCCTCAGGGATGTTCAGGGGGATGTTACGGCTGAATTTCTTAGAGGTGCTGAGCTTTCTGTGAGGTACGCCTCGGCACTGAGTCCGAAGTCAATATACCTGAAGGAGAAAAGTCCTTCATGCGGCATCAGATGCGGGGTAAACATGCCTGGAGTTGCTGCAGCGGCCTTCATACGATCAGGTTTCAGGGTGGAGGCAGCGGATTGAATTCGGAGATACTTCTCTGGGAGCGGTACGGTCCCCTGTTCTCACTGGAGGAGAGAGATGTATATCCAGCTGACATGAAAGAGATTCAGTTCTACCTTGACCTTCGAAAAAAATACACCGGGAAATGCATGGAATTGGGCGCGGGTGACGGCAGGCTGACAGAGCTTCTTCCTGACGGTTCACTGGTTGTTGCTCTTGAACCTTCCGCATCGATGCTTGGTTCCTGGTCCACTGAGTTGCAGAGAGGAATCTCCCGCGTCAGGGGTATCGCGCAGCAACTTCCTTTGAAAAATTCATCCCTGGACCTGGTTCTGTTCCCGTACAACGGGATCCACTGCATTCTTGAGCGGAATGAAAGAAAACTGGCGTTCAGGGAAATAGCCTCGGTATTGAAACCGGGCGGAAAATTCTTTGCTGAAGCATGTCCTGGATTTGATAAACGTCAAGACGAGAATAGAGAAGATAGATACGATTACAACCGGAATGGTACTTCGCTGAAATTGATAGAATCGGTTCACAATGATTTGAAGAGAGGTTTGATAGTTTTCGACATGGAGTACTCAGGTTCTGTCGTAACAGATGGCACGATTGAAATCAGTCTTGAGCTGGCTCTCATATCGGCTGGAGAACTGCTTAATGATATCAGGAATGAGGGTATGGGAGTTGTTACTATCTGGGGTGATTATGACCTTTCTCCCTGGGATGCGGATGATTCACCAAGGCTTCTTGTACTGGCCGAGAGGAATGAAAAATGATTGTTGTGATCAAAATGCTGATTATCGGTTTGATTTCTATCGGAATGTCCGATATCAGGGAACCCTGCCCATCCCCTGACGGTAAGACAGCGGTATTCTGTTTTAGAGGAGATATCTGGGAAGCTCCCCTGTCGGGGGGCATCATGAGATGCCTTGTACCAGGAGAAAGTACGGAGACATCGCCCTGCTATTCTCCCGATGGCCGCTTAATAGCTTTTACAAGCAGCAGGACCGGTGGCGGAGACGTGTATGTCATGGACGCTTCAGGCGGCATTTCAACCCGGCTGACCTATCATGCGGGACTGGACAGAGTGCTCTGCTGGAGCGCTACTTCCAGCAGCGTTTATTTTCAGTCATCAAGAGATGGAGGGAACTCATGGGTTTACTCGGTGCCTGTAACCGGTGGTACTCCGGTTCCTGTTGCCAGGATTGAAACTGAGAATATCTGCCTGCTACCCGAAGGAATGGTGATCGAGAGAGGGTTTACCAAATGGTGGAGGAAGCATTACTGCGGTTCCGCCTCAAGAAAGATCTGGACAGGTTCCGGAACCGACTGGGAACTGCTGGATGCTTCGGAACTTGATTCACGGTGGCCCATGTATTCAACGCTCATAGACGAGATACTCTTCGTCAGAGAGGATTCGGAGGGGCATGCCGCTATCTGGAGCATACAGGAGGGGGGAGAACCCCTGCAGAGAACATTCCTCACCGATGGCGATATAACATTCCCGGCTATTAGCTCTAACGGAAGAACCGTTGCTTTTGAATTCAGCGGCGGCCTTTACTGCCTGAACATTCCCGACTGGTCCATAACAGAAGTTCCGCTGATTCCGGGAACGGATTTCCCATTTCCCCTTGAGTATGGAGAGTCGGTTGGTTTTTCCACCGACTGTTTCGACATAGACTCGTCGGGTATACAGATCGCTGTTGTTGGAGCTGGCGATCTTTTCGCGGGAACACTTGAGGATGACAACATAGAGGGAATAGTGCAAATCTACTCCGGTGCCTGGAGAGCCAGAGATCCTGTATGGAGCCCTGATGGCAAAGCACTAGTATTTACGCTTGAACATGATGGCTCCATTCAGCTGGCACGAAGTTTCTCCGAGCATCAGGATTCCCTGCTGGTGAGTTCCACCTTTCCGGAAATTGATATACTTCCTACTGGTTCCGATGTGGCATGTAAACCCGAATGGGCACCTGATGGAGAACGGGTATCCTATCTGGATCGGGATTCCAGGCTGCATGTGTTCAATGTAATAACAGAGCACGATATCAGAGTCTGCGATACTCCGGACATTATTCACCATTCCTGGTCTCCCGACAGCAGGTGGCTTGCTTTCAGTGTGCCTGTCCTGGCACACAGGGAAGAGGTTTATATCGTTCCCTCAGATGGAGGTGAGCCACACAATATAAGCAGGCATCCTAACGACGATTTTCAGCCCTTATGGCCTGATGACGGCCGCAGAATCCTCTACGCGAGCCGAACGGATGACGGCGATTATTCTATTAAGCAGGTCTGGTTCACAAGGGAGGCCTGGGACAGCGATTATGATATACGCGAGGAACTCCTGGATCAGCCGTTGGAAAGGGTTGATATTGAATGGGAAGGTCTTCAGCGGAGAACTGAAACGCTCTGCACTGTAGAAGGTTATTACGATTTCTATGGAGCTTCTCCAGACGGCAGGATCATCGCCTTACCCGGGTGGGATGACAAAGGTAGAATGGATCTCTGGACCGTTGACTGGAAGGGAGAATCTCTCCAGAGAGTAACCTATTCAGGGGAGTATCCCGAGGAGATCCTTGTTAACAATGAAGGTGATATCTATTACGTATCCCTCAGCGGTTCCGTAAGGAAGG
>DAOWFD010000368.1 GCA_030638185.1 Candidatus Aegiribacteria sp. | reverse complement strand
GTCTTTGAAACACGTACTCTCAGCGATATCACTGTCCCACGGGCGGAACATGTTATCGGTGAACAGAGCGGGAAGTGCCCTGTCGGAAATCGTATGTACAGGCAATGCGTAAGTGGGATCGGCGCCCACCAGCCTGTCTGTCGTGAACAGCTCCGGAACCTCCCTGAGCCTTTCAAGAGCATCTTCAAAGACCATATTAAATGTCTCTTCATCGACAGGGATGTTATTGGGGCTGGTCCAGTCGATAGTGTCCTGGCTTGATGCTCTTTTCACAATGAGGGTATCCTTAGGACTCCTGCCGGTCGATTCCGGAGGAGTCCAGGCGGAAAGACATCCGCAGGCACTGACAACAGCCTCACCCCGGTCTACCGATTTCCGTATCATATCACTCCGGGGAATATTCCTGCTTACATTGCCCCTTGAATTAACTGTATCCTCAATTCTCTTTTGAAGTGTCATACTATTCCTTTCGTGAGCTGTGATACTAAACCGCTTTTTTTCAGGTTCCGTAAAATACTCCATGGCAATCAAAACAACCAGCGTCTGTTAACTCGCTAATGCCCGCTCAGTGTAAACCCGTCGATCCGATCTTGATCTCAGGTCTAGCCTGCATTTTTCACCAGCATTTTACTGCAGCGACGTATACAGCCGCGTCTACTTGTATATCGCACATCCGTCCTCGACGTACTGTAGAAGTACGCCTGCGGAGTCTGCACTCGCAAGCCTAGTATCCACAACTGTCTACGACGCTTCGAAACAAAAGCTGGTGAAAAATGCAGGCTAGACCCAAAGTTCAGTAAGCAAAAAAGGGACGTATTAAGTTCAGGATATCACATCAGAGATCGACTTATATGTGGAAATGTCAAGGATACACTGAACATGTTCCCGCCCCCGGAATAGAATTTCTTTCATTTCGATGGCTTATCTCACTCTGAATGTTATGATACAGAAGCATTCAAGCTGAAGTTTTCAAGAAAATGGCTGATGCAGTATCATGGCTTACTGAACAGGATAGGAGTTAAGATGTTCGATCACATAGCTTCAGCTATTGCTCAATCGCGGATGGCATTATTAGCTACCGTATTATTTATTGCCTGTGGCGGGGAGCCTGGAACATCGTCAGCTGATGGTGAGACTGAATCAGCCGGGCACGAATTGGTAGCTTACGATTCTATTGGCGTTGAGATGGGTGATTCCAATTACGTCTTCGGTCTGCCCAGAACACTTGAATTCACATCAAAGGGTAACATCGTTGTGGGGGATATGGCTACTATGAATCTGATGATGTACGCACCGGATGGGATATTTCTGCGATCCGGCGGCTCCGAAGGAGAAGGGCCAGGGGAATATCTAACTCCCACCGGGATTTCTCCCGATACTTCCGGCGGCATACTGGTAGCAGATATTATGGGAGCAAAGCTGATATTCTTCGATTCACTTCTGAATTACAACCGTGAATGGCGTGGTTTCGAATCCGGACTCCCGTCTGACCCAGTGATGCTGGGCAACGGCAGTATTATAGGTGTCCTGCTTGATTACGACAGGGAGGAAAGTTCGGTAAGAGTAAGCAATACACTGGGACGGTGGGAACCAGGGGAGACTGAAATGTCCCTGAGTTACATTCATAGATCTGCAGAGGTCGACCTGCAGAATCCCGGAAATTCATTTTACCAGACTGCCATAGCTTTTTGTGTACTTCAGGATGGAAGAGTTGTAACGTCCTCTGTGAGTATTGAGGAATACATAATAACCTGCTACTCACCGGATGGTGAAGTGGACTGGGAGATCAGCCGGGAATACGAAAAGCACAGGTTTTGTCAGGAGGCGCTGGATATGCAGCGTGAGGCGATACGTGCATCATTGAGAAGAAGAGGTATGGACCCCTCAGGAGCTGACCAGGTGCCTTTACTGGAATGGACGGTTGCCGTTTCCGCATTGTACGCCCAGGGAGAGAGGATATGGGCCAGAAGAACCGAGGGTATGACACCACTCTTTGACATCTATTCCACAGAGGGGGAATTTCTTTATTCATGCTCGGTCCCATCTCTTCCGTATGGAAACAATATTGCTTTTGCAATCTCGCCCTACAGCTCCACCGTCCTTGCTTACCATGCGGATCCGGAGGATTACTGCAGAATATGGATGCTGCAGGAAATTGACGGTTCAACCAGTGAGCAGGTGTGGTAGGATCCAACACTTACTGGTGCTTCTGGTTTATTAACCCTGATGGAGTATTTTTCCGCAGCAGTTATCAGAATAACTGTCCCACAAATGTGATCAGTGAAATCCGAGTTATTCTCCGTTCTCTTTCATTAAAGATTGAAAACGTTTATGTTCCACGCGGTGAAAGGGGAAAAATCTGAAAAAATTTCTCAGGCTCTCTCCCGAAAATGCATGGTGCCTTTACGACTGGGGCAATTCGGCTTTCGTTACAACCATTGTGGCGGCGGTACTGCCTGTCTATTTCGTCGAAACGGTATGCGCAGGCAGCACGATAAACTGGTCGTTTCTCGGAATAAGTGTTTCAAGCAATGCCACTTCACTCTGGGGATATGCCATGGCTTTTGCAGCATTCCTGGTAGCTCTGACGGCTCCAATTCTCGGGGCAGTTGCCGATGCAGGCGGAAGGAGAAAACAGTTCCTCGGGGTTATGACAGGAACGGGTGTGCTGGCTGCGGCGCTTCTCTCACTTACGGGACCAGGAGATATCTGGCCGGTTCTCGGGCTTCTTATTGTCGGACAGATCGGATTTGCAGGGGCTAACGTATTTTACAACTCACTTCTTGTTTCAACAGTGATACCCAGCAGAAGGGAGCTTATTTCTTCCAGAGGTTTCGCTTTCGGATATATGGGAGGTGGTATTCTTCTGGCTGTAAACCTCCTGATGATTCGGAAACCTTCCCTTTTCGGATTC
>DAOWFD010000146.1 GCA_030638185.1 Candidatus Aegiribacteria sp. | reverse complement strand
GGAGGTGGAGAGCAGCGCACCACAATCGGCAGAACCTCAGCGGTGCGCTGCGGTCGAGTTTTAACCGAAATCTCCTAAAAATCACTTATCTTCTCGCAATTCCGTGACAAAATAGGTTATCACCCGATTCAAAAATCTCCGCCAGTTTACCATATTCCCGGAAATCCCAGCATTCTCAGAAAATGACTCGCGTTCCGCGAGTATTCTCCATGGCATCGAGTATTGAATCTGAAGAACGGGATCAGTCTTCGATCCGAGAGAAGTGAAACACTTGAGCCCAAATGCAGAAGAGACTTCTGAGTCCGGAAAAGTCGGGAGGATCAACGAAGGAAGTTCGATATTTGATCAAGATACCTGGCCATGAAAGTAACACCCACGTGCTTTAGGGGTTTTATTTTATAGAGAAACTGTCGATTCGGACTTTCGGTTGTTAGAGTCAGCTCGATTGAGTCCGAAATAACCAGCTAATGTAATTATTTATTCTCTCTGCCAGAAAATGAGGAAGACTCATGAGGCAAAATTTCTTGCCACTGAGTGTATTCAATGAATCAATTCTTACTGGCCCCCCATAGAACCTTATCGCAACATCATGACCGCAGTCTTCCATGAATCGATGAAGTGAACGGAGTCTTCCAGTAGAACCGGATTTCACTTCAATTGGAATCAGTTTTCCGGAATGCTGTATAACAAAATCCACTTCCGCGCTGGAACCTCTCTTATTCCTTGCCCAGAACTGAAGCTTCGGAATTGCATGGTTATGAAGAGAAAGAAGCGATTGAGCGACAACCTGTTCTGCCAGTACTCCTCTGAAAGAAGCGTTCAGATCTTCACTACCCATCTCATTCCATTGAATATTCAGTGTGCTGGCAAGAAGTCCCGAATCGACGAAAAATAGTTTAGGCGATTTTCTTTTGTTTGTAATCGGTGGAGGTTCAACCTGTCCGGTTGGATAAACAAGATGCAGCAGTAAAGCTCTCTGCAGTGTCTTCAAGGCCTGGCTTACCTCCCGGGATCTATAGCCCGAAGCACCGAACCCGTTAAAAGTTATTCTATTCCCGGTTTCTGCGGGAACGTTTTCCAGACAATGCCGTAGAATTTCTGCCATCGTCCTGTTAGAGGCATACTTGGGAATATCGTCGAGAAATGAGATAAATAGAGACGAATAAATATTTCCAAGAGAATCAGGTTCGTTTCCTTCCAGCAGTGCCTGGACAATTTCAGGCATACCTCCTAGAAGGGTGTATCTTACAAATTCGCTGTATATGCTCGGAAACGCATAATCCTGGAGAGGCAATTTGTCCAGTTCTTCCAGCATGTCATACCGCTGAAATGCCTGCAGGTATTCCCTGAAGGTAACGGGGTGCATGAAGCAGTGCTCTACTCTTCCCACCGGGAATTCAATCCCTGATCCGGAGAGGTAAACCTCAAACAGTGATCCTGACGTAATTACTGGCAACTCCGGAACCTCTTCATAAAGCAGCCTAAGATACTGGAGTACTGAAGTACAAGCTTGTATTTCGTCAATAAACAGGAGGGATTCCTTCAGCGGAGCTGTATTACCTTTCGACAGGCGAATAGCACTTATCAGATCACGCACGGGCAGTTTGCGTTCAAACACGGATTTCTCGCCCGGGGCTTCCAAATTCAGTTCCATATATCCGGGAAGGTTGCCTGCGAACAATCTTACAGCTGACGTTTTGCCGATTTGTCTGGCACCACGAAGCAAAAGTGGCTTTCGATGACTTCCAGCTTTCCACTTCTCAAACTGATCCAGAATGCTTCTCCTGAACATAATTCCCCCTTTGCATCATATATAAACATGCAATTGTAATAATGTCAACCCTAATTCATACATACTTTGTATCATTATCGGGGATATATATTACATTTCTGATGTTCTCTCTAAGTACAATATCAACTATCAGGAAAAGATCAAGAAACTGTATCCTTTATATCGGTAGCTTCTACAATGATTTATGATAAGTGTGAATTCGAAGGGATTCAGGTCCTCTTTATCCTTTCCACAAAGCAACCGGAATAGCTTCTGATATCTTACAGCTAGCCTGATCAATGGCTGATTCGCAAGGAAACTAGAGTTACCATTGGAAAACCAATTTCCGGCCATGCCTTGATTTACTTCCAACATAGTACTTCTCTTCCCCTAACCTCAATTCCTTCACTGAAATGATTGTACTGTTTTAGACTTTGCCCAGTCAACTTAATAGATGAATGATAAGCGCCATAAACCTTCAGAAGCGCACACCATCCCACTCAAGCATGAAGAGTCGACTCCTCATCTTACCAACATCATACCGTCAGCGAACGTTGTCCGTGTTAGGCTCTCAGACTAACTCAAGCTTCTCAGGAGGGACATGGGATCCTCTTACAGTTACAGTTGCTTCAAGATGCCTTTGGAAATACAGATCCGGAGAGACTTAAGAACCAACAGTGGTTCGATTGGGATGATCAAGAAAAACGACATGCAGAACTGCAGCTCGCATGAATGATCCATGATGCGACCAGTGCAAATTCGGGAAATTTGAGAGTGAGATATTTAACCGGGGATCCGTGTGTACTTCATTCACGCATCCAGGCATGCGCCTGTCTTAGTGTCTCGTGGTCGACGGTATGTCCTGACGGGAAATCATGGAACTCCACATCCATCCCAAATGAAGAAAGATATTCGAATGCGATGGCACTGGCTTCGTATTCGACGACCATGTCCTCGATCCCGTGTGCTATGAAGACCCTTAATTCTTTTGCGGTTTCTATATCATTCACCGAAACTATCGTTGTATCCAGCCATCCCGCGAAGCATATCAGACCGTCGAACAGGTCAGGATTCAGCAGACCCGTCTCGAATGTTATACCACTACCCTGAGAGAAGCCGAAGAGAAAGGTATCTGAGATGTTGTAATTTTCCTGCAATAATTCTGCGACGTCGCATATATACTGATGACTGTCTTCGCCGATGGCACTCGCGAGTTCATCATCCTCGCTCCGGATTATCCAGCTGAAACCAGGGGTGGATCCTGCGAACCTGGGATACGGTGCCTGTGGAATTGCGTAAATGAAATCAGGTTCGTCGAATGCCTCCCAGATCCCCATGAAGATTTCAGGGTTGGAACCGTAACCGTGCAGACCTATAAGCAGATTGTGGGGAACATCCGGATCGAAATTCTCCGGAAGCATTATCCGGCAGGGGATCATTGTCCTTCCGGGAACGTGCAGGATACTGCCCAGACTTATCTCCCTCTCTTCCATAGCCTGAGTAATGCTGTCCACCGCACCACTGAAGAGAATACCGTTCCTGACACTCTCGAAATCGGGATCCCATGTTATCCAGCCTAGATCCTCAAAACCGGCTCTGACCGAGCGGAGCATGAATGCTGTGGCAAGCTCCTCGTCTCCTTTGAGTCCATAGCAGCAGGCCAGATTGTAGAGCGCTGAGACATCCGTGGCATTACGCTCCAGAAAAGACAGGTAGCTGTCGATCGCTGCATCGTAATCTTCCTGCATATAGGCATCGCTGGCCGCAGCAGCTATAGAGTCGTAATCCAGATCCAGAAAAGTATACGGATCTTCGATCGGATTCAAAAGGACAGCAGGTACTAAAATGAGCGCCAGAAGCATATCTCCTCCTTCGTCAGAAAATGTATTGTTCAAATCCCTGGCGGATAGTGAAGGAACTTCCATCACATCCGTGAACCACATATTGTCGAAACCCCCGCTTCAGGGAATATCTTAACATGAGTCAGGTCGCCATAGCATCAGACTCCTCTTAATTTAACAAGCCTTATCGAAAACCCGTGTTTAATACTCACCATTCTATGCATGATTTCCGCAAAGTCGTGGTTCAGGATGATACACGAACCCATTCCCGGATATGCAGAATCGAAACCTCCATAACGCCACCATGAGGCATGGTTGCCAACATTACCGAAAGAACCTTCGAAATGTCGTGAGGAGGCTGGTATAGCATTGAAGAGGGATCTATTATTTAATGTCATATTATAACCAGGCGTTGCTTCAACAATGCTATCTTCCCAGCCCGAACTCGATGCCAACGCTTTGGCAATCGCAGCTCTATATGGGTCTCCGGCGAAATACGCATAATAATTATTATCCATGAGAAATAACTCAAGCCTTGCCCAGTCGTACGAGCTTGATAGATTCCAGCCATTGGGGGCAATTAATGCTCCAAAGCAGTCGCACTGACCACCGGATCTAAGAGCAGCAGACCAGTTATAGAGGGCTCCGAGTTTTCTGTGTCTTTCATCTGGCACTCGATTGAGATTGTTTCAACACTAATCAAATAGAGATTTTATCCTGCCGAAAGTTGTGGCCTGCAGAGCAGCTGGTGTATAATCCAACACCAATTCCGGATCAACCGTACTCTCCTTAGTTCTCATACAAAATACTGCATAGTCTGTATCATTCTGTAATATTTGAAAGCCGTAGTTAGGCTCGGTCCCATCCACAAAATCCTGAACCCAATCCGTTACATCAATTTCCCACCAGTCTAAGATTGATGGTGCGATTATCAGGATCTTCGCAGCAAAACCAGGTCTGTTATTCCAAGTTACTATCAGTTCGTCCCAATCAGCGTTATT
>DAOWFD010000320.1 GCA_030638185.1 Candidatus Aegiribacteria sp. | reverse complement strand
GGTTGTTGTCAGGCCTACCGTTGAAACCCCGTCGATCTCAACGATCTTATCCCCGGCTTTCATACCAGCCCTGAATGCAGGAGTGCCCTCAACAGGTGATATGACCGTCAGCCATTCGTCCCTGATACCGATGGTTATTCCAACTCCCTCAAAGGAGCCTGACAGCTGTATCCGAAGATTCTCGTAATCATCGGGATTGAGAAGAATACTGTTGGGATCAAGAGATCCCAGCATTCCTCTCAGGGCAGCCTCTATGAGTTCCTGAGAATCCACGGAGTCCACATAGGTTACGGATGTTCTTGAGAACACTTCCATGAACAGTTCAAGGGAGGAATTCGTGGAAACAGAGTCATACGCGATAGCGGAGGGAAGAATCATCAATCCGCCGGCGATCAGAAGCCCGGCGGCAAGTACCACAGTAATCCAGCCTGGCAAGAATTTTCTCATTTATCCGTCTCCCCCGTCATTTTTCCCTGAGATAATGCTCATAACACTGTCTTTAATAATTTGATCCTGAATATCCGGTTCCTGTGACGCGTCAACAACCAGATATCTAGCCTCTTGCTCCGCCAGTTCGAGATAGATCTGTCTTACGCGTCTGTGGAAAGAGATATTCTCAAGTTCGATTCTGTCCTTTTCCCTCCTCTGTTTTCGTAACCGTGCGAATCCTTCCTCAGGATCAAGATCCAGAAGGATGGTCAGATCCGGTACAAGACCACCTGTAGCAAGTCTGTCAGCATCCTTTACGGGTTTCTCCGGAAGGCCGCGACCCCCTATCTGATAAGCAAAAGTGGCATCGGAATAACGCTCACAAATCACATTAATTCCCTTTTCAAGAGCCGGTCTGATAACCAGATCCACATTTGACGCCCTTGACGCGAGGTACAGCATCAGCTCGGTAAGAGGAGAAATGGAGAGTTCCGGGTCCAGAAGCAATGAACGGATCCTCTCAGAGGCTGGAGGGCCTCCCGGCTCCCGGGTATGAAGAACTGAAATCCCGCTTCGTTCAAGACTACTTATAAGTTCACGACACCGGGTGGATTTGCCGGCTCCTTCAACTCCTTCAAACGTGATGAAGCTGCCGGGACAACCGGCATTAAGCCGCATCTTCAAGATCTATTTCTTCGGCTTCTTTTCGGAAGCCTGTTTCTCCTGCTTCTCCTGGTGATACTGTTCTATATACTCCTCTGTCATCCTCCTGCACTGATCATCGTAATACTGAACAGGAGGTGATTTGAAGAAGTAGGATGAGGGAGCTTCTATGGCTCCGGACAGACCGTTATCCAGGGCAAGTTTCGCACACCTTACCGCATCGATTATCACACCTGCGGAATTAGGGCTGTCAATCACTTCCAGCTTGGCTTCGATAGTAAGCGGAACATCTCCGAAGCTGGTCCCTTCCATACGGATGTAGCACCATTTTCTGTCATCCAGCCATTCGATGTAATCGCTGGGGCCAATGTGCACGTTTCTGGGATCAAGGCCGCCTGGAAGCTGAGAAGTTACTGCGTTGGTTTTGGATATCTTCTTGCTCTCAAGTCTTTCCCGTTCGAGCATGTTAAGGAAATCGGTATTCCCACCGACATTCAGCTGGTAGGTTCGGTCAAGCCTTACGCCCCTGTCTTCGTACAGACGCGTCATTACTCTGTGAAGTATTGTTGCGCCTACCTGGCTCTTAATATCATCGCCGAGAACTGGAAGTCCGCGATCACGGAATCTCTTCTGCCAGTATGCCTCACCCGCGATAAACACCGGTATGGCATTCACAAATGCGCACTTGGCATCAAGGATCTGTTCCACATACCACTTTGTTGCCTCTTCGCTGCCAACAGGCAGATAGCTGACTACTACGTCAGTTTTTGTCTCTTTCAGTATTCCGACAATATCGGATGTTGGCCCGGGTGCCTTCTTAATGACTTCCTTGAGGTATTTTCCAAGACCGTCGTGTGTCATGCCCCTGTTTACTTTGACTCCGAGTTTCGGGACATCACAGAGTTTAACTGTACAGTTCGGATCAGCGAAGATGGCTTGACTGAGATCTTTTCCAACCTTCGTAATATTGATGTCGAACGCAGCTGAAAATTCCACATCACTGATGTGATATCCTCCCAGATTCACATGCATGAGTCCGGGAACTTTTTCTTTCTCCGATGCGTTCCTGTAGAACTCCACGCCCTGAACAAGACTGCTGGCACAATTTCCTACGCCTATTATCGCGACTCTTACTTTTTTTGACATTCATAGCCTCCCTGAATGGATAGAACTAATAACTAAACGGTTGATCCAGATTTCATTCCTTATCCAGTGAAATCTCTCTTCCGTCCCTGAATACTTTTGCGAACCGCTGCCCCGCAGTAAACCATGTTCCCGCGGAAAGGACGATCATCGTAATCACAAGAGCCTGTGTGCCCCACAATCCTGCGGTCACAAGACCGACCATGAGCAGAATAAGCCTTTCTGTCCGGGTGAACGCCCCCACGGAACAGGAAAGGTTAACACCTTCAGCCCTGGCCCTGATGTAGCTTACCATGTACGAACCTCCTATTGCAGCCGGTACAAGGTAAACCATAACATGGTGAGCTTCTCCAGCTTTTCCCGCAAGGATAGCTCCGAAAATAAGAATTTCACCGATGCGGTCACAGCATGAATCAAAAACCGCACCAGCTTTGCTTACCACATTTTTCTTCCGCGCAAGCGCACCATCAACAGCGTCCAGAATGCTGCCGACAATAAAAAACGCAACTCCGACAATGAATTTCCCATCCCATATGAACCATGCAGCAACGGCTGTCATAAGAAGCCCAAGGATGGTTACGGAAAAGGGTCCCATGCCAAGCGCTGCCAACAGTCCAACAAGGGGATGCAGAAGTTTTCTGCCGGCGTTCTTTAAATTTTCCAGGTTAATC
>DAOWFD010000397.1 GCA_030638185.1 Candidatus Aegiribacteria sp. | reverse complement strand
CGGACGGCATAGGCGGCGGCATTCAGACAGTCTCAACCTTCATACCACCCATTTTCCTGATCCTCTTCTGCCTTTCTCTCCTTGAGGATTCAGGCTACATGGCGCGAGCCGCATTCGTAATGGATCGGTTTCTCAGAATTATAGGTCTTCCGGGTAAAGCATTCATTCCAATGCTTGTGGGATTCGGGTGCAACGTTCCGGCAATAATGGCAACCCGTACACTCGAAAACAACAGAGACAGGATTCTCGCAATAATGATGAATCTATTCATGTCCTGTGGGGCCAGGTTACCGGTCTACACTCTTTTCGTAGCGGCATTCTTCCCGAAGCAGGGAGGTCCTGTGCTCTTCAGTCTGTACATGATGGGAATTCTTCTGGCTGTGGGAACGGGACTTCTCTTCAAGAGAACGATCCTTCAGGGAGAGACATCAACCTTTGTAATGGAGCTGCCCCCGTATCATCTCCCGACATTCAGGGGAATAATGTACCACACGATCTACCGTCTGAAGAGCTTCATACTAAGAGCAGGTAGAGTTATCATAGCAGTCGTCATTATACTCAGCTTCCTCGGTTCAATCGGAACGGACGGCAGTTTCGGCAACCAGGATTCAGAGAACTCTGTTCTTTCTGCGATCAGTAAAACAATAGCTCCCATATTCTACCCTATGGGTCTTACTTCTGATAACTGGCCGGCGGCTGTCGGTCTGTTCACAGGTATCTTCGCGAAGGAAGCGGTTGTCGGTACACTCGATACGCTGTACAGCGGAATGAATATGCAGGAGAACAGTAATGAAGTAGAAGAAGAACCTTTCGATTTCTGGGCTGGAATCGCTGAATCCTTTGCCGCGATCCCGGACGGTTTCAGGGATTTCGGAGGAGCGCTCAGAGATCCGATGGGTATTGAGATAAGCGATGATCTGAGCGATACGGAAGAAGCAGCGGAGGAAATAGAGGTTGAAAGCAGTACTCTAAGCGCCATACAGAAACACTTCAATGGAAAAGTGGGAGCTTACGCCTACCTCCTGTTCATACTTATCTACGCACCATGTGTAGCGGCCATTGCGGCTATCTACCGTGAGACGAATCTCCGATGGGCGATGTTTTCCACGATCTACCTCAGTATTCTTGCATGGGTGGTAAGCACTCTCTTCTACCAGATAGGAACATTTACTGACAACCCGGCCAGTTCCGCAATGTGGATCGTAATTTCTATTGGAATTCTTGGGTCGATTTACGGCAGCCTGAAGCTTATGTCCCGAAGAATGAAAGTTGCCGCATAATGCTTACCGAAGTGCTTGAGTTGCTAGAGAAGCACAGGAGGCTCTCTCTGAGCGAACAGTATTTTGCTATATTGATTTTTTCTGAGGTTTGTATGAATTGAAAGAGGTAGACCATCAAGCATAAATGTATTTTCCTTGTCCTACTGGTTATTTCCTCATCGACTGCGCTTTCCAACTGGATGTTCCTGCCTGTTGCCGGATACAATTCTTTCGCAGGTATCGTATATGGTGTCAGGATCCAATTGAATGAAGAAATTGGATTGGACAACGGCACTCTCCATCTGGTTCATTCCACAAAATTCATGGAACGAATGGCTCTTTCCTTCTCTGCACCGGCATTGGGTGGCAGCTTCTCTTTTTTCATGGAACAGTCGAAATTGCCGGAGGTTTCGTTCTTTGGTTATGGAAACGGTGGAGATTATGACAGCACGGTTCAATTTGCCGGTGAGGCTCAGAGACTCCAGCTTCTGTACAGCCGTCAAATGGTTGCTCCACTTACATTGGGGCTGGGTATTGAGACCAGACATTCCACCACATACGACCGTGGGGAAAGCACACTGTGGTCGACTCTTCCGGGGGAGCATTACAATTTTATCTAGACAATCGGCCCGGCTGTACGCGTGCACCTGGAGCCTGTTCTTTTTTCTCCACTGACAGGATATACGGAACTCGATATGGACTGGCAGTCCGGAAATGACATCACCTATTCGATATTCACCGGACAGTCAGCGCTTTTTTGTCCTATTCCCGCGATCAATACGACGGTCGCATGTCGTGTATTGATGAAAAGGCATATTGGTATGGGAACCACTCCTTTCATGCGGCTTTCTTTTCTGGGTGGGATCGATAACCTTCGAGGATACAAGAAATATCGATTTGCCGGTGAGTGGCTCCTGCTGAGCAATATCGAACTCCGCTGGAACATCTTCAGGTTAGGTTCCGACAATAACTCCTTCCTGCAGGGGATTGGAATTGCTCTATTTGGAGATGCCGGCCAGGTGTCTGATTCCTTTGACGCTCTGAGATGGAATCGCTTTCATCTGTCTGGCGGGGCTGGAATCAGGGTATATTTGTCAGGGAATAGAACTATACGGCTGGATATAGCAAAATCCCCCGAGGGAATGGGTGGAAGTATATCTTTCGGAGAGATGTTCTAACCCGGAAATCGAAGTTCAGTAATGTTCCCGGATAACTGTACCCAACCCGACCGGGACCAATGGAAGGGGCATGGACTTCGATGGACCTGCTACTGGATAACCAACGGAGAAGGCGGAGGGCTGCTACCTGATCAGTATCATTTCCCTTGTTGAAACAGAAGATCCTGTTTCAAGCCGGTAAAGGTAAACACCCGGCGAAACTTCAACACCTGAAGAAGTCCTGCTATCCCATGTCACCGAATGATCTCCCGAACACTGAACCTCATCAACAAGTGTTCTTACAAGTTTCCCGGAAATATCATACACTTGAAGTGTTACATTCCCCGTTCCCTGTACCTGATAAGAGATAACAGATGACCCGTTGAACGGGTTAGGTCTGTTCTGGAAGAGATTGGCTGTATCTGTAATGAATATTCGAGGTTCTTCGAAGATTCCTACACCGCTGGTTTCATACAAGCCGGTATTCAGAAGGCTGTTCCTGAACATTCCCCATTCAATCAGGTTTGCATTGTAAACCTCCGGAATATCCCAGCAGTAAAGATTATCGTTCAGTGCGCCGATAAGTATTTCTATATCTCCGTCCTGGTCCAGATCGGTCAGAGTTGGCGACGACCTTGACCATCCGGTGTAAAGAGGAAACCAGGGCAGAAGTGATCCATCATGATGCCAGATAAAAAGTCCGGCATATGTTCCGGCAGTTACCTCCATATCGCCGTCACCGTCAATATCTCCCAGAGCAGGTGTCCCCTGCGCAAAAGCCCCGGACGTTCCGGTCGACTGAGGCCAACCGGTAACCAGTGTACCGTCATGATGCCATGCATATACGTTGTTATGGGCTGAACCGCAAACTATTTCCAGGTCACCATCACCGTCGATATCTCCAATTGAAGGTGAGCTGTGCTGTATACTGCCACCACCCATGTTCCGGGGCCAGCCGGTCACTGCCGTACCATCGTGGTGCACACCGTACACCCGTTCTGCTGAAGTGCTGATAAAGATCTCCAGGTCGCCGTCGTTATCAATATCAGCCATTGTCGGCGATGCCTCGATAAATCCGGACAGCTGCACCGGCCACCCGTCAACGGTTGTACCGTCGGTATGCCATGCAAGCAATGTCTGGTTTTCTCTTCCAGCAGCAATGATTTCCAGATCACCATCGTTATCTATATCACCCACCGCTGGAGTGGCCTGGATACCGTACTGATCCACATCAAGTATGGGCCAGCCGTCGAAAAGGGTTCCGTCGTGATGAAAAACATACATCCGGGCTTCTATATAACCACTGCTGCCGTTCAGATCTTTGAATGTACCGATGATCAGTTCAAGATCTCCATCATCATCCAGATCTGCCAGTGTGGGCGAACAGCATGCACCATCATCATCTCCAAGAGATTGAGGCCATCCCGTCTCAAGGGAACCATTCCCTCTGTATACGAAAAGATTGGAACGCTGACCTGCTATGGCTATCTCTACTTCCCCGTCATTGTCTATGTCGGCAACAGCAGCTGTATAATTTGCATTACCACCAGTTGTGACGGGAAAACCACTCACCATGGAACCGTCATGATGATAAGCGTGGAGACTATATCCAGAACCGATGAGAACTTCCAGATCACCATCACCGTCGATATCAACAACCTGTGGAGTCGATTCGCAGGTTGAGCCACCCGTGTTTATCGGGAATCCTGCCTGGTTGGGAGGAGTGTCGAACCTGTCATCTGTAGATTGTGTGGTCAGGATGAGACCCGTTGAAGACAGACCAATTTCCGCTTCAGAGGCATTAACTGATGAAACTGCCAGTACAGTAAATAACACTAGCTTCCACATATTTCCTCCATGTCACACTTCCCTTGTGTACTCCCGTAACCCATGTCCTGCTGTGATTACAGTAAGAAGTGATAATAAATCTCTCCTTATTATTCCTATGCTTTCTATTTCAGAAATTACTGAATTAGAATAATGTGTGCATTCATTCCTGTCAAGTAGCCAGTTCTTCTGTTCCGGCCTTTTTGCTATTCCGTAAACTAAAGTTCAATTGCATTCTTCATCATTTTGAAATGATCATCAAGGGTGAATTTCTCAGTGGTTTTGTAAAGCATTCTGGACGATAATCAGATTGGGTAGCCTATACTGTTTACAACCTTTTTCAAACGCCTGTACTGATACTTAATAATTTGATCCTGATTGATATCCATATTGAGTCTACCAATTGATTTCAGCAAACTGATTATTTTCGTTGATTTCAATTCTCAGAAAGGGAATAAGCTCAACAAGAATCGAATTTATTGCTGTATGATTACTTTATCAGTATTTAAAGTTAATCAGCAGATCATCATCCTTTGTTGAGACTTCACCATACGAATAAAACCAGAATCGAGATAATCTGGAAGCAGATCGGCTCAGATACTCAGCCATGAGAGCCATTACTTCGTAATTGAACCTCCCCGTCCCTCGTCGTTCCTGTTTATTTCAGGAGGCTGGTTATCCGTTTGCCGAAATCGGCGGGATTCTCAGGTCTGGAGCCGGCCATTACCGTACCCAGGTCGAAGAGTATCTGCACGTAATCCTTCAACCTGTCTCCAGATCTATCCTTCTCGTAAAGATCCTGAAGGGTTTCAATAACGGGATGAACAGGATTCAGCTCCAGTATTCTCTTCGCTTCCGGCATCTCCTGATTCATTGATTTCATCATCTGCCTGAGCATATCACCGGGGTCGTTCCTGTCGCTGACTAAAATGCAGGGGTTCT
>DAOWFD010000305.1 GCA_030638185.1 Candidatus Aegiribacteria sp. | reverse complement strand
ATACCCGACGAGACCTGGACAGGTTCAGATGAGGCAGGGAAGGGTGATTACATGGGGCCGCTGACCGTGGCCGCAGTTTATGTAGATCGGCAGCAGGTTGATCAATACCGCAGCATTGGTATTACCGATTCCAAAGTGTTAAGCAACGATTCTGTAAGAGGATACGCTGAAAGGATCAGAGATTCTTCCAGAGGTCTGTTTTCCATCGTATCTGTTTCACCATTGGATTACAACACCAGATTCGGTGAACTTTCCAGAAAGGGAATGAACAGTCTGGATCTGTTGGCCGAATGCCATGCTGAAGCCATAAAGGAGCTCCTGAGGAAAAATCCAATACCCACGCGGGTTATCGTAGACAAGTTCTGCAATGAAAAACGGATTGCATATCTTCTTCCTCAGGGAGATTACATACTTGATCTCCGGATCAGAGGAGAATCGGATCCGGCGGTGGCGGCGGCTTCCATACTTGCCAGGGATGCTTACCTTGACGGGCTGGATCGGATTTCACGAAAATTCGGAATCAAAGCCGTCTCAGGCTCCGGACAGAAAACCGATATAACTGCAAGGGAGTTCGTCAGGAAGTTCGGAGCGGATGTTCTGGACGAGGTAGCCAAGATTCATTTCAAAAATACATTGAAGGTTCTGTCACTGTTCAGCTGAACCAGTCTCAGCCTTGAGTTTTAAAACATGCCTGGAACAGGAGTAGAGTGTTCAGGTAACAGTGCCCATATATGTGGTTCCCCCTGAATAGACAATTACACTGGTATTTAATAACGGTTTACACCGATGCCAGTTCTTGACATAGAAAACATATTCTCTTATGTATCCCGCTTGTATAGGGAGATAATTTCTTCGTTTATGATTAGATATCAAATGATTAGAAACCCCGAAAGGAGCTAAAGTGAAGTATTTGATAACTGGAATCCTTACCGCGTTCATTCTTGTACTTGCTGCCGGATGCGGAGACGAGGCTGCCGAGGAAGTAACTGACACAACCGAAGAGGCTGTAGAAACTACAGAAGAAGCCATTGAAGAGGCTGAGGAAGCCTTGGAAGAAGCTCTTGAAGAGGTTGAAGAAGCCCTTGAAGAGGTTGAAGAAGTTCTTGAAGAGGTTCCCGAAGAAGTCCTTGAAGAGGTTGAAGAAGTTATTGAAGAGGCTGAGGAAGTCATAGAAGAAGTCGTTGAAGAGACTGAGGAAGCCATAGAAGAAGTCGAAGAAGTTCTGGAAGAAACGCTTTAAGAGAAAGCACCCTCTGAAGAAGCTACTCGATAGATTCTAAATACTTCGATGATGAATCAGGGCGGTGCCTGCGCGCCGCCTTTCCTGTTTTCACGAAATCCGCAATTCTGCTGACCCCGCCCGAAAGTAGTTGTATCGATCCATCCCTGAACCAGTGTTCAGGCAGAAGCCCAAGATAGGGATACTTCGTGAATCTTCTGCCGATCAGCACCAGGGCTTTACGTTCGATCCTGTTTCTGATCAGCCTTCCTGCAGCCTGTATTACACGGACCATTCCCGGAATTGCCCATGTATGAATAAACGCATCTCTGCCACGCCGGGTATAGCTTTTCGAAAGAAGTTTCATGCGGAGGTTCATGCCTGGAAGTGATGGCCCCACAATTATTGCTCCGAGAAGATTCTCCGAACTGAGGTCTATGCCTTCCGAAAAAACTCCTCCCGAGACGGTAAGAACAAGCTGGTTTTCCGATTCGATACGTTCAATGAATCCTGCTCTTTCTTCACTACTCATTCCTGGAGTCTGAACGAGAAGCGGAATATCAATTTCCTTGAGATGGACGGCGATCAGCTCCAGGTAAGCGTAAGACGGAAAGAACACAAGCCATGTGCCCGGCATGGCCGAGTAGATTTCACTTATCCTGTATGTAAGATGGGCTGCTGATTCCCTTCTGCTTTTGTACTTTGTATCTATTTCGGGGCTGATCCATACTCCGAGATTCTCCCTTGGAAACGGCCAGGAGATCTCCCTTGAAACGGTCTTGTTTTCATCGGGGAACCCCAGAAGATATCCGAAATGATCGAAGGGGGTCAGTGTGGCTGAAAAGGCTATCGAGCTGTGACAGCTTTCAAGCCTTTCGCATAGGAATTCAGACGGATCGGTACAGAACCACTGCAGTATGTGATCTCCATTCTCGCAGCGGAAAAGCAGATGATATCTGCTGTCTGAGACCCCGGAAATTTTCGAGAAATCAATGATCGCTTTGAACAGCTCCCTCAATGGTTCGGGAGGATCACGCAATTCGCTTATATGCCTGATCCACCTGTCGGTGTATACGGGAATTTCAGTATCGGGCGAGAGTTCAATCTCGTCCTCTCCGGCATTTTCCAGAAGGGTCCTACATTCTCCGAATACATTAATCCACGGGCGGAGAAGCTTCCTCCTTTTCATCGGGCACCTGCCATCTTCCAGAAGCTCCCCTATCCATGAGAGCTTGATCTCGGGAGAATAGTAGTCCCTTGCCCTTGAAGGAAGGTTCGCAGCCTCATCTATAAGAAGACAGCACATCTCCGAAGTGTTTCTTTCAAGGAAGAACCGTTTCAGAAATACGTGCGGATCGAATACGTAGTTGTAGTCACAGATCACGATATCGCACTGCATGGCCAGGCAAAGCCCCAGTTCGAATGCGCATACTCCTGTATGCTTTGCCCTGGCCTTAAGCACCTCAGGACCGATTACCTGAAGATCAAGGAGTTCCTTCATAACTCCTGACCCGTGGATCTTTTCACGGAAATCCATGGCGTAGGGACAGTCGTCAGGGAAACAGCGTGACCTGCCCCTGTGGCAAATTTGTGACTTGGCGGTTATGAAAATTCCCCTCAGTGGCACACCTTTATCTATGATTATCCTGAGTGTCTCGAGGACAATTAACTTGTGCGTATTCTTGGCAGTAAGGAAAAACAGCGTTATTCTTCTGTGCAGGGATTCTTGGATTGCACCGGTGAGAACAGCAGCCGTCTTCCCGGTACCTGTAGGCGCCTGCAGCAGGAGATATCCCTTGTTATCAATACAGTTGCCAACATCGCTGAGCATTTCCTGTTGTCCGGGTCTTAGTGAATCGTACGGGAATCGGAACCCATGAAGAGCGGAAACCTGATTATTTTTCCTGATATCTTCATCTTCAAGATATTCCGCCACACCTGCGAGAAGATCCAGCCATGATTTTTCCAGTTCATCATCTGATAGATCAACCGTGAAGTAATGAGCCTCCGGTTCATCAGTTTCCATTGAAAGAAAAACAAGGCTGGAACTGATGGAATCAGGGGAAATCCCTCTTTCAGAAGAAAGGGCCTTTGCATAGAAATAAAGCTGAAGCGCGTTATTCGTCCTGCTACGAATTGGATCGGTAAAATCCGGTTTTCCATCCATGGTTTTGATCTCCAGGAGTTCTACGGAATCATCCGATTCAAGTATCAGATCAAGCCTGCCTCTGATTCTGAACCTGATGCTCATGATATCAAGATCAAGACTCACGGAAATTTCCTTCTGCCAGCCATTCTTAACCATGCTACGCTGAAATGCCGAGTGGACCCTCTGCCTTGCGTGGATGTTAAGGGGATTATCGGAGGGTACCAGGGAATCCGGCAGCCATCCGAAATTCAGGAGATTCCCGATACCCATTGTAAGCGTTTTTTTGGCAGGATCATATCCGGTAATCATACGTTTACTATAAGCAATATGGAAGGTGCTGTCACTATGAAGAAACCCGCTCCGCGGAAAGCGGAGCGGGAATCAGATCTCTATTCATTAAATCATTTAAGAAGTACGACCTTATGAATTCCTCCGGTTCCATCGTCAGTTAGATATCTCACCATGTATATTCCCGCAGGTGCCTGAGAGCCGCTGAATGTTCCATCCCATAGGAAATCGTGTGAACCTTCGGCAAGTTCCCCGGAATGGAGGGTTTCTACAGCCCTTCCCGAAAGGTCATAAATGGTAAGCTCGAAGTTACCTGTTACTGAAAGTGAGACAGGGAAAACCATCGAGTAGCCAGGGTTGGGGAATGGTGAACCAATAGTGGATACTCCTGAACCGGATTCACCAGCTATCCCGGTACCGTTGATAAAGCCCTGCTCCGGGTATCCGTTATGGGCTGTAACCATCCAGCTTAGCTCAGTTGCGGAAATCAGGGGATCAAAAGTAAGTGTTACCACCCCGCCGGCATCCGTGAGTCCTGTGGAGTAGATATCCTCATCTTCCTTTATAAGACAGACAAGGGCTCCTTCAATGACACCTTTGTCCGGTGTTGATACAGTGAATACAGCTTCGGTAGCGCCTGACGTAAGGGTTACCGGAGCATCAACATCGATTGCGAATGGCACTTCAGTCCTCATGTCCATGGTCGGATCGCCGAAGACCATGAAAAGGTCCCACTCATCCTCAGCGTATTGTTCCCAGCCGCTGCTTGTATATGGGTTGAAGGGGGCGGAAGCCTGCATCTCCAGTTTTCCGTTCATCATCATCTGTCCGGCAAGGTACCCCCCCGAGGGATTGGTGTAACTGAAGGGTGGTGAGACGAAATCGTCGTTAAAGCTCATGTAACATCCATACACCATGTAATCGTTGAAATAGCTGTAGGATCCTCCGCATGCAGCCACTACAGCGGTGGCCCCGCCTTCCATTCTTGCGAAGGACTCGGCAAAGCAGAGTTGATTGTAGAATTGCCCCGTAAGGCAGTTGAAACTGAATACGACGGGAGCCTCCATACCGTTGGTGAGGCTGGAGAAATTCGAAGTGTAGAACGGCGGGTCCACCCAGCCGGTCACACCTCCATGGTCCCTGTGCTGAATAAGAAAGACACCGTCGTTTATGGAGTCGATAATATCCTGTGTGGTTCCGTTAAATGTTATCTCGCTGGGAATCTCTTCTCCATTGGAGGGAAGGTGGGAGTGGTAGTAATAGGGGGGCGAAACTGATGCGTCGGTAACGTATACTCTTGCTGCAGTTTTACCGTAGATGTCTTCGTAGGTGTCATGCACGGTTTCGCAGGTATAGAGAAACCACCTTTGGGAAGTGTTCCCGCCCCATGTCTCAAGCATACCGGCGCATAGAAGGTTGTTCCAGAAGTCTGCATCCATGATCGGGTCGAACTGCCATTTCAGCTGCTTGGCCTCAATATTGAGATAGAAATCCGTGGGCGTAGCGAATCTTCCATGATAAATGTCAGCCATGTAATCGCTTCCATCCACACAGACGAACCTGTTATCGCTCCAGATGCCGGTGGGTGCATTGTACGCGGTCAGTTCCGGTCCGTCTCCCACCATGAGAACGAACGAAGGGGGGATGATCCAGTTATCGTAGGCATACTGTATGTAATCATGTATTTCTGTGTATGTCCAGGTTCCCGCGGCCACTACTGCCGGAAGGTAACCCTGTTCCCATTTGGCGGTTACGAAATTACTCAATAGGGTGTCTACGAAATCGTCTCCCGCAATGATCAGAAGATCGGCGGCGTCGATATCCCTTGCTTCCCTTCTGGTATTTGCATATACAGGTCCGGATGCACTTATATGAGATGTTCTCTGAGGTTCTCCCAGAATGCCTGCATTCAACAGAACCTGGTTGTAGGTCGGTTCGAAATACCTGGAGTAGAGTCTCTCATCAACGGTGACAACTCCTCCGAATTCTATCCTTAACCTGATATAGCAGCATACTGAAAGCTTATTGGTTGACGCGTCCCACATAATGGGATTGATTGCGAAACGTCCCACAGTGACTCCGCGGAGGATACCGTCGACCTTGCAGTGGGCTGTCTCCACAGGATAGGTTCCAACCTGATAGGCGGATGGTACGTATGTGAATGGTGGAGGTTCAGTGGCGTTATCGTACGGAATGGGCTGCATCGGGTAGGGAGTGAATTGTCCTATTTCTACTGTTCTCATCGATTCAATAGTGAAGGTTATCGATGGGTTAACAGGCAGCGCCGCAAGGAACGAAACCTTTGGAAGCTGAGGGTAACCGGGTTCAAGAGCCGACATGGTAGTGCCGGGTACGTTAAGAATGGTGAAATCCAGGCCGTGCTCGAAGGTCTCAGTCAGACCAATACCTGGAATTATCACATCAACAACCATGCCCGTGGGGGTGGATTCCACAACGGTGAGTGTGGCATGATCAACACCGTCTGTTCCGAAATCGATCCAGTCCGCGAACATAGTACCGGAGAGAATCATAAGAACAAAAACAATTTCTTTCATAATGATTCCGTTTCATATTGAGAGTGAACAATAACGATCCTGAAATACCGTAAGTTGTAACGGTCTGATACATATTTTTATACAGTATTTAAACTTCGATGTCCATATGCTGTTCTGGATGAAATATTCAGGTTAATCCTGCGGATCATGAAATCTGTGTATATTCACCTGAAATCACTGTGCTTGTAGTTTTGCATTTATTCGGAAAGGGTATCCTATGTATTTAATTCTTGCAGCGGTCATAGCCCTGGCTGGTTCAGATGGAGTCGTATCGGAAGGTTATATGGAACCTGATCAGGTGATCATTGACATAGTTGATGTTCAGTGGGCTCCTTGGCCCAGCGTTTCTCCCGATTTTCAGAACTGGCTTCTTCGATTTCCTCAGGCGAATCCCTCAATTACCGAGCTTGCACAGGACGAACTGAAACTGGCCGGCATTCGATTCAGCCCTCAGACGTTTGCTCCAAGTCAGAGTGGACGGTATGTTGACCTGTTACTTATGAGATATCCTGAACTTGAAACCGTTGAAATACACTTCCTGCCGGAGAACCCGCGGATACTCAGAACAACCTGGTCACCTGATGGTTCGAGGGTTGCATTTACCATTGAAACCTCCGAAGGGGTGGAGTTGTGGATAATCGATGCCGGGTCAGCTGAAGTCCGCAGGCTTACAGGCCCCGTATTAAGCCTTACCGCCTACGAATGGCCTGAATGGCTTTCAGACGGTTCCGGCATTATCTGCTGCATTATTCCGGAAGATCATGGTGAACCCCCTGTTGAGAATCCTGTCCCTTCT
>DAOWFD010000145.1 GCA_030638185.1 Candidatus Aegiribacteria sp. | reverse complement strand
TTGATGCCCATACCGGGGTCGTTGCCGGGTGCATGACCAGTTCGGCAACGCCGTCACCTTCAATACTTCCATCAATGCTCTCGAGATAATTCCTGGAAACATTACCGCTTCTGGAGAATCCCAGCAACAGGTCCGGGGTAGAGATCCCCAGGCTGAACGCTGATTTCGCCAGTCTTCTCCCAAGCCTGTCAAGAATGAAGCACGAGGGGCTTTGTAGCCTTTCAGGAAGCACTGCTACCCGCACTGCTCCTATTCCGTACTCTCCGGCAAGGTCAAGAATAACCTCCCTCAATCCGGCGGTGTTGTGGATATGCTGGTGGCTGTCCAGACTTGTAACCATTAGTCCTGTTGAAAGGACTTTCTCGATCTGGCTTCGCCATTCATTTCTGACTTTTTCAGCATACTTTGCGCCCTTTCTGAACCATGCAAAATGTGAATCCGGAAAATCCTCTTCGACAAGAAAGGGAGGCTGCACGCAGTTAAGATGCACCGAGACAGCAACATCAGGACTACGGGCCAGTTCAACCGCTTTTAGGAATTCGGAACCAGTGGCCATAATGCTCAGGCAGTTAATCACACCTTCCGGCAGAAGCATTTCAACTCCACTGTTTACACCTTCGGCCATTCCGACATCATCTACGGTTACTTGTACCTTCATTCCTCCTCTTTTTCCCTTTCACCCTTTACTGAACCCAAACCATTCTCTCCCCATCCTGCCCTTCGGCCTATGAATAATGATGTCAGTACTATAAGAACCGAATCAACAGGGAGCCTGTATCGAACTCCTCCGTGAGCAAGTGAATGCAGGCCGAGGTAAAGAATGAAAAAACATACAATAAGGATTATTCTTCCGTCCCTTCTCCGCCTGAATGCTTCCGCTGCAGCTATGAGAAGCATTGGAAGATAAATAAGTATCCCTATCATTTTCGTTATCGAACTCTGTATTGTGCCGCCGGTGGGAGTCAGGAAAAGTCCTAGCCTTACTACCGTCAGATATGAAAATAGCAGTGGATTCGAGAGGATGAACTGGCTTGCTCGCTGCATTATGAGCCGGCTTCGAGCCAGCTCCGTGTCAATCCCGTCCATGGGAGGATACTCAAGCAGATCCCTCCTGTTGATACCATCGTCGATAAAACCTGGAATACTTATCCCTTCAATGGCCAGCAAGTATGGATTATTCCGCATCCACAGATTTAGAGAACCCTTTGTGGGCATAAGGACAGGACTTCCAAGAACCAGCTGGTTTCTCAAAACCCAGGGAATGCAACAAAGTACAAAACCCGCCAGGACCAGCAGAACTGTTCTCCATTTTTTTTTCATAAAGAGCCAGGCCAACTGCAGCGGCACAAGGAAGATCGCAGTACTTCTGATAAGAAAGAGGATACCTGCTGCAAGACCGGAAGTAAAACCGGATCCCTTTTTGGAAGCTGATCTCAGGGTCAGGAGCACGATGACCGGAAGCAGTGAAATATGGATCATATCGGTCATCGCGTAAGCGCTGTAATAAACGTAATAGGGGTAGAGCGACCATATCAGGGTCGCAAGCACAGCCTGCTTTTCCCCCCAGTTCTCCGCTACAAGTTTCCAGACTGCCCATGCCCCAAGAAGCGCGAAGATCGAATTCAGTAGAAATACAGCTCCTGTACATGGCCCCATTATCATGAAAACAGATGCAAGAAGAAGGGGATATCCCGGTTCTATTGAAGCCGTTGGAGTCTCAACAGGTATCATGCCGAACAGATATTCAGGGTCCCGGCAGAAGCTACCGAGAAACTCCTCCTCGGTATTCATTGTGGCTCTGAGCCATCCCATTTCTCTGCTGTATGAGATTCCCTCACCTTCAGTGATCCTCCCGGTCATTGCTATGTACAAGCCCTGGTCCCTTTGGGGCCTGGGCAGGTCACCTCCCAGTAGAATGAACCATGCGATCCTGGGCACCAGAACCGTCAGTACGATAATGGAATATCTGTATTTCAAGAGCAGTTTCATTCCTGAATCCAGATCGCTTCAGATAATTTCAGAGGCGGATTCTTCCTTTCGTCCAGTAATGTAATGGGATAGAAGAACTCCTGCCAGTGATAGTCCAGGCTTGCTTCCGGATCAGTAAGAGCAAGCCCCAGAAGATAGGTCCCGGGTTCCGCAATATCCAGATCGATCTCGATCCTGGAGTTGACCGACCCCTGGAAACTCAACAGGGGCTGGTTCATCTCAAGATTATTCGATCCTATCACCGTCTCTCCGTCTGTCCTGTGTATTGAAAAGCCGAATACCACATTATCAACAGTGGAAGGAAGCCGGCTCTTAATGACAGTATCAACTACGATCCTCTCCCCCCTTCGAAACGTTCTGGCTGGAGTACCATCCACATTTCTGAGGCTGACCGAATCGAACCAGATTTCCCTTGTACCCCATTCCTTCGGGGTTGCAGTTGTAGAAATGTACTTCTTCTGCGCGTGTGCAAGTTCCAGATATCCCGAGAGAACATCCTCCGCAGCCCCGTCCATCTTTATTCTGCCTTCATGCAGCCAGATAGCTCTTTCACAGAGTCTTGAGACGGCTTCAAGGTCATGGGAGACGAAGATAATCGACCTGCCCTTCTCTCTGAAATCCCATATACGCTCGTAGCATCTCTCCTGGAATC
>DAOWFD010000385.1 GCA_030638185.1 Candidatus Aegiribacteria sp. | reverse complement strand
TGCTATATCTCTTTCAAGCTGCGCGATGAAGGCTGTATTCAGGTTGGCAATATCCTCAGCGAAACCGGCGCGGCCGATCTCAAGCTGGTCTGAGTAATAAGTCCTCTGCGCCTGCAGGGCTCCCTGTTCAGTTCTTGATGTAGCTGCCGAGGTTTCGAATGTGGACAGATTTCTTACGATCTGAGCTGTTTCAGTGCTCAGACTTACTATTCCATATTTCTCTTTGAACATGGTCAGGGAATCCTCAGACTCAGCAAGCTCAATCTCCATGATATCAAGCTGCTCGGCAAGGAATTCCTTTACCAATGTGTTCTCTCCCCGGGCATCGGCGAGATTTCTTCTGTAGTATGTCTGAACTACAAGGTTAGCCATTGTGGCTGCAGCCACGGAAGAATAACCGATTGAAGAAAGAACGAAGAAATCGGTATCCTTCATAATGCTGACGGAAATACTGCCTCTGACCATTCCGATAAGTGAACCTCTGAGATTATTCTGCGGTACTCCCAGGTCGCAGTAAAGGATCGTCAGCAGACTGTCCGTGTAAGGGGATCTCAGAATCGAATCGGCTACCGACTCAGCCATACTTCTGCTGCGTATTATCTGTATCTGGTTGTTACGCATTGGGTCCATCTCGAACCAGAACACGCTCGACATGCTGAGTGTCTGGGTCATGTTGCTGCTGACATCGAAGATGAATGTGGCGGATGACCTGTATACAGGTCTTATTCTTGAGGTCATCCAGATACTCGCAGATATGGATACTATCAGAAATCCCAGGACGATCCATTTGTTATGATACAGAAGCCACAGGTACTCCGAAATGTTTATGGATTCCCGCTCTTCCTGGAAGATATCGTCATTCATCGTTCACTCATTATCCATATCAGGTTCACCGCTATTATGATCTTATACGAAAAATCAATTGCGGCCTTCCACCACTCGAAACTGTTGGTTGGAATGTGTATTGTGGCTCCCGGTTGAAGATCGGGGACCGGGGCACCATCAGCGTCCAGGAAACGGTCGAGATTGTATCTTATCTCGCTGTCTTCGTAAACTATCCTTACATCGCTGAGTTTCGCCTTTGAAGTAGGTCCTCCAGCAGCGGATATACCTACAATCAGATCGGCGTCGATGGGAACAAGGTACGTACCGGGAGTTCTCACTTCTCCCCAGACGTGAATGCTCATGAGGACTTCATCGGTCTCCACACCGGGAACGGTATATCCCTCGATCCCCGAGGCATATAGGACGAAAACAGCTACAATTACAAGGACAGCGGAAACTCTCATGCCTTAACTACTTTCTCCTCACTCCCTGCCAATCCCGAGCACGAATTTCTCGTATCAATAATAAGGGATGAATTGTCGACTATCCACTGATAATCGTAACAGGAGTGATCGGTAATGATCACAACACAATCATACCCGCTGAGAACATCCTCCGTGAGTTCAACCGAAACCGGCCTGCGATGAGTCTGCCTGGTTTCCCCGATACTTCCAACGTACGGATCGTTATAGTCAACATCCGCACCAAGTTCCAGAAGTTCGTCCATAACCATGAGAGCAGGAGTTTCCCGTATATCGTCTATATCAGGTTTGTAAGCCATTCCAAGAATTAGTATCCTGCTGCTATTGACGCTTTTCTTCCTGTCGTTGAGAGCCTTCGTGATGGTTGATACAACGAAGGTGGGCATCGAGGTATTGATTTCCCCTGCAAGCTCGATAAATCGGGTCGGCATGCCGAACTGGCGTGCTTTCCAGGTAAGGTAGAAGGGATCGATCGGAATACAGTGCCCTCCAAGTCCCGGTCCGGGAAAGAAGGGGGTGTAGCCGAAGGGTTTTGTTGATGCCGCCCTGATAACTTCCCATATATCAACACCCATCCTTGAAGCAAGCATTTTCAGCTCGTTTACAAGGGCAATGTTGACAGCCCTGTAAGTGTTCTCGGTTATCTTCGCCATTTCAGCAACCTCGGGAGAACTTACCATTACAACATCGTCAACCGCAAAGGAGTAGACCAATTTTGCGGCCTCTGCGCCTTCAGGAGTCAATGCACCGACTAGTTTCGGTATTGTCCTGGTAGTGAATGTCTTGTTGCCCGGATCTTCTCTCTCGGGAGAGAATGCAACGAAGAAATCCTCTCCGGCTTTAAGACCGCTTTCCTCAAGGATCGGTACAAGCTCTTCCCTGGTAGTTCCGGGGTAGGTCGTCGATTCAAGCACAACCAGCTGGCCAGGCTGCAGGTATCTGCATACCTCTCTGCCTGTATTGATCACATAACTGAGATCGGGTTCTCTGGACTTACCCAGAGGAGTAGGTACGCAGATAATAACGGCATCCGAATCCTTCATTTTCGAAAAATCGGTTGTGCATTCGATCCTGCCTGTCTCCACGGCGTCGGCAATCCTGGTGGAGGGAATGGTTTTCAGGTAACTCTTACCCTCCCCGATCAATCTCGGCTTTTCTGGATCCACATCAATACCGGTAACCCTGCATCCGCCCTTTACGAATTCCAGGGCCAGGGGAAGCCCAACATAGCCAAGGCCGATAATCGCCACCGATGGATGTTCAGAGCCATTCAGTCTATCAGAAAATTTCATACATTTCTTCCGATCCCGTAGTAAGTGAAGCCCAGATTTCTCAGTTTGACTGGGTTGAACACATTTCTGCCATCGAAGATAACAGGTTTTCTCATTATCTCAGCCATTCTTGGGAAATCAGGTTCTCTGAACTCCGTCCACTCGGTAACAAGAACCATGGCATCGGCTCCTATTACTGCATCGTACACGGATGATGCGTATCTTACC
>DAOWFD010000161.1 GCA_030638185.1 Candidatus Aegiribacteria sp. | reverse complement strand
CTGGAGTGGCGGCTCGAACTTTTTCGGCGAATTGCATCACAGTTTGAGAATTCGGATATCAGGGCGTGTTTCTGCCGCGCAACCCTGCCTGAACAGATCACACCATGGGACTGCAGGGGTGGTTATTGATGGTAACCTCCCTTTACTTGATGCCAACAGGCAAGTGCAACTGCGTCTGTGATTACTGCTACTGCCCTGAGGGGGGTAAACGTGGCGATCCCGATCTATTCATGAGGATAGCGGAATCATTCACTGCTCACATCTGCAACTCCAATCCCACAGCCAGACCCCAGATAAGGTTCACCGGAGGAGAGCCATGGCTGGAGAAGGAACTGCTGCTGGAAATAACCGATCACTTCTTCAGGTGGGTTCCACATGGCTGGGTGGTGGTGAACACCAATGCCACTATCCTTCCCGCAGATCGTCTCAGAGATTTCAGGGGGGAAAGAAAACTGATCCATGTGGTCTCACTGGACGGTACGGAGATTCTTCACGATTCAAGGCGGAAAATGGCGGATGGCCGGGGCTCTTTCCGGGAGGTTATTAAAGGTGTGAAAATACTTATAGATCTGGATCTTCCTATCTATCTGAATACGGTGCTCGATACTGAGAGTTTTGCCCATCTTCCTGAACTTTTACGTTTCATCTCCTCAGAGCTTGGCCTGGAAGAACTTTCCATATCTCTGCTTCACCGGGATGAAGATCCGCTGTCTCCGGTGGAACGATACGGTCTTCTGGAAAATGCCTATTCGGAAGCATCTTCCCATTCAATACGACTCGGAGGTCATCACAGGCTCCTCCTGGGATACTGGATTCCGGAACTCAGATGTGACGCGGGTAACTCCACTGCACTGGTGGATCCTCGTGGAATGGTTCATGCCTGTCAGAGGTTCGTCGGCCGTGTAAAGCCCGATTGCATGTGGACCGAAGACTTCGACTGGGACGGCTTCAAATCCGGGCAGCAGTCCGGTCCGGTGTGTGGCGGTGAAGATGATCATCATGTTGGGAAAAAACTGTACGAGTTATACAGAAAGGAGTACCCCGAGTATCTTCATTCCCATCACCTTGACAGGATTCTCTTCGGGGTTCTTTCATGAGGCTGTTCAGGTCAGGAGAAAGTCTGAGGGACAGAAATGTTCTGATCATGGGGCTGGGCACCAAGGACGGTGGTGTTGGCGCTGCTGTCTTCGCCCATGCACAAGGTGCAAGGGTAACCGTGACAGACCTCAAGGATGAATCCGTGCTTGGTGATGCCCTTGCTGAGCTGGCAGATCTGGATATCAGCTTCGTACTCGGCAGTCACAGACTTGAGGATTTCACCTCTTGTGACCTGGTGATCAGGAACCCCGGTATCAAGCGAAGCAACAAATACCTGGCTGCTGCAGTAGATGCAGGTGTAACTGTGGAGAGTCCAATTGGTCTGTTCTGCGAGATAGCGGCAAAACCCTGGACCGGCATAACAGGAACAAAGGGAAAGAGTTTCACAACACACCTTGTGAGTCACATACTCCGGTCTTCCGGGATGAAATCAGTTGCAGCGGGAAACAACTGTGTCTCTCCCCTCAGGTTCGTTTATGATGACTCCATCTACCCGGTTCTTGAGCTCTCCTCCTGGCAGCTTTCGGAAATGAATCTGCACCAAAGATCACCCCACATTGGCTGCTGGTTGAATTTCTTTGCCGATCACATGAACTGGTACGATTCTCTGGAGGACTACAGGTCCGACAAGGAATCCATTGTAAGGCACCAGTATCCGGATGACATCATTGTCCTGCCCTTTGACGATCCGGTTCTCTCAGGGATCCCGGGCAGCTCAGAGCGGTATTTTTTCTCCTCGACCCATGCTCCCCAAAAAAACAAACGGGGCTCTTTTCTGGAAAACGGCTGGATAACCTGGAGAGACTTCGAAACAGTGAGAATCATCCACTGTGATTCCCTTCCGGAACATATGGCAGTGCCAATCCATCTCGGCCTCATCCCTCCAGCGGTTTGCTGTGCCGTTGCCGCCGGTGTTGAGCCGCAGAGCATAGCTGAGGGGATAGCCTCCTTTCCCGGCATACCACACAGGTACCAGTCTGCGGGCAGATACGGACGAATCCGCTTCATTAACGATTCCGCAGCCACCACACCTGATTCGGTAATAAAGGCCATCACGAACCTGAACAGAGGAAAGCTGGTACTCATCGCCGGAGGTGGAGGGCACAAGAACCTGGATTACGGTCCCCTTGCGTTATTGATAAGGGAGAGAGTCCACTGCGTTATTCTCTTCAGGGATGATCCCGCATCAACAAGGTTGAGAAAAGAGCTGAACGGGATGAATACGGATCGACTCAAGACAGCTGTTGACATGCAGGAAGCGGTTGATATCGGAATAAGCTGTCTGGACCCTGACAGGGACGGTATCCTGCTTCTTTCTCCGGGATGCAGTGGTGCTCCTTTCTTCGTCGACCTTTTCCAGAGGGGGGAGCAGTTCATCTCTTGCATAAAAGCTGAAAAACTCTGATGCCGCGCCTGCTTGAAGTCCCTGCAGCCTTTATACTTCTGGTGATCACTCTCCCCCTCATACTTGTCTCACTGTTTATCTCTTCTGTTTTCATCGGCTTCCCGCCATTTTACCGGTCCAGGCGCACCGGGCGGTACGGTGTGGAATACTCCCACTGGAAGATCAGATCCATGAAGAAAGGGAAGGCAACCGGACGGGTCTTCTTCGAAACCCACAGGATCAACTTCTGGGGAAGGCTACTTCGCCGCTTGCACCTGGATGAACTGCCAGAGCTATTTCTAATACTCACGGGCAGGATGAGTTTCGTGGGTCCAAGACCGCTCCCCGCCTCTCTTCTCACAGGTCTGGATACAACACTCCGCGAAACGGTCAGGCCGGGATGGACCGGCCCCGCACAGTTATGTCTTCTCCGCAAGGGCAGGCTGAACAAGAGACTGCAGATTAAGCTCGACTCGCACTATGTGAACAGGCGCAGCCTCAGTTACGACCTGAGAATTCTGATGGCAACGCTTACGGGAGTATTCAGATCCGGAACCGCGAATTTCGATCCCGGAGCATCACCTGACAGGATATCCTTTGGAAAAAATCTGGAAAGACACGCTCCAGTTGAACCTGAATCGTCTAAGGGCTTGCCGGATCAGTAAAGCCATTACTGGAAATCCTCTTAGCAATCCCGACTGTCAGATGAAGTCTATCTGAACAGACCCTTGATTGAACCCCAGCTATCGTTCGCAAGGTCCACAACAGTTTCAACTCTGAATAAATAATCTACAGGGGATCCACCAATATTACGGGGCTCCCAGAGGATAAAGTCATCAGAGATGAATGAGTGATCTTCGCCGGTGAAGTTGCCAGACGCATCAGAAATAGGATGAGGCGCTGTTACTGCTGAGTATACAGTAGTATTCAAGACCATCCAGAAGTTCTGTTCTGTTAATACGGCAGGCGTATAGGTAACGATAACGGGCGCGTAGTGCAGTGCGGTGGCTTCGTCTTGTGCGATCTGTACTGCCGGGCCAAAAACGTCG
>DAOWFD010000252.1 GCA_030638185.1 Candidatus Aegiribacteria sp. | reverse complement strand
GTTCAGATTCTATCAGAGAAAGGACAGAACATGAGTGAAGGAAGAGATCTGGGATTTCTGGAGAAGGCCATGCGGCTCATTCCGGGCTACAAGGGTTACAAGAGCAAGGAAGAGCGCAGGGATAACGATCAGCTTTTCAGAACTGGCCTTGTGAGCAGACTGGAGAGGCTCAGAACCGATATCAACGAGATCCCTGCAAGTCTGAGGGGTCCCGCGGCACTCAAATCGATTACCGATTTTGACAGAATTCTAAAGAGGCTCGAAAAGGTAACGGACGAGATCCGTTTTGCCGCAAGGGGTTACAGAGGCTGGTTCGACATGCATAAGGTTCGTGAGGATGAGCTGGATAAGCTTTACTCCTTCGATATAGGTCTGGTGGAGAACATCGAAGAGCTTGATGAATCATTCATGATTCTTCAGGCGGCTGCAGCTGCCGGCTCTGACCTGAAGGAATCCATTGATGAAATGGTTGCGATACTCATCGAATTCAGCAGCAAGATGTCGGAGCGCAGCGAGCTGATGATTGATCTCGAAAAAAATATTCCTAATGATTAGATCGAAGAAAGGTTAACTGACCATGTTCAAGAAACTTGAAATAATAGAATGGATGGATGACAGTGGAAATGAAATAGTCCACAGGATTCCACAGAGCGGCCCCGGCGAATTCCGTCTGGGTTCCCAGGTCATAGTGAGAGAAAGCCAGGATGCAATATTCTTCCGGGATGGTAAGGCGATGGATACCTTCGGTCCCGGAAGACATACGATCACTACCGAGAATATCCCCCTGCTGACTGGTCTTGTCAGTACCCTTTTCGAGGGCAAAGACTCCCCGTTCAGGGCAACGATGTTCTATGTGAATAAAAAGACCTTCACCGATATGAAATGGGGTACCAAGGAACCCATAATATTCAGGGATAAGGAACTCTCGATGGTGAGATTGAGAGCCTTTGGAAGCTTTTCCATGAAGGTTGACCAGAGCCATCTCTTCCTGAACAAGTTAGTCGGAACAGAGGGAAAATTCTCAACCGACGAGATCGAGAGTTTTCTGAAGGGTATGATAATCTCAAGACTGGCGGACCTTCTTGGAGAAACCATTGAAACCATATTTGACCTTGCGCAATACTACGATGAAATAGGTACTCTTGCGAGATCCAGGCTGGGTGATGATTTCGGGAAATACGGAATACAGCTTGTCGATTTCTACGTTCAGGCCATTACACCCCCCGAGGAGGTTCAGAAAAGGATCGATGAGCGCAGTGCTATGGGAGCACTTGGTGATATGAATCAGTACCTGCGCTTCAAGACAGCCACCGCCATGGGCGATGCAGCCGCGAGTGAAGGCGGCGGCGGAGCCGCCGGCGCAGGAGTCGGAATGGGTGCTGGGCTCGGGATGGGTATGACAATGGCCAACATGATGGGCCAGACTATGGCGGGAGGCGGCCAGGGCGGTTCCGGACCTGCTGATATGGTTGTATGCCCTTCCTGCGGCAAGAATGTTGCGTCCGGGAAATTCTGCCCCGAATGCGGTAAACCCCTTGGTGTGACATGTCCTCAATGCGGCAATGTAGTAGCGCCTGGAACGAAGTTCTGTCCCGAGTGCGGTACAAAGACCGGCGGCGGGAAGACATGCTCCAAATGCGGTGCGGATTTCCCCGCAGATTCCAGATTCTGCCCGGAATGTGGAGAGAAACAGGAATAAATGCCGGGGACTGTTCACGAACTTCTGGAGAAACGGGCAGCAGGCACACCTGAAACTGTTGCTCTTGAAGATGACCTGCGGAAACTCAGTTTTGCCGACTGGTGGCGGGTTTCATGTCATGTTGCATCTCTGCTGCAGAAAGCTGGAGTTCAGCAGGGACATATTGTGGGAGTTGTGTCCCGCCGGTCTTCTTTTCTTCCATGCACCTTCACTGCTGTTTCAATGCTGGGAGCGAAGTTCGTTTCACTGAATCCCGACTGGCCGGCGCAGGAAAGGATGCGGGTTTTCGGCAGATGGTCTGACCGCCTGGTCCTTACGTGGGATAATACCGACTGCTGCTCACACCCCGATGAGATGACCCTGTCTCTGAACGATGACATCTACAAGGGCAGTGAAAATCCTGTGGATGTCCCTGTTCTGCAAGATGATGAAGAATTCTATCTGAATGTTACATCGGCATCCACCGGTCAGGCGAAGATAGCGCCTACAACCCATGCTCAGCTGCTTTCGAATACCGACGGTGTTACAGCGACCATGGGTCTGACCTGTGATGATGTACACCTCTCCATCTTCGGCGTCTTCGGTCATCCACATGAGCTCTTTATGCGGGGATTGTACCTCGGCGGAAGGACTGTACTGACCGAGCACAGGTACCCCAGGGATCTGCTTCATGTAATTTCAAGAACTGGAGTAACTGCCATCATGGCTCTCCC
>DAOWFD010000300.1 GCA_030638185.1 Candidatus Aegiribacteria sp. | reverse complement strand
TCAGCACCGATGATGTGCTGCTTCTTATCTGGCGGCAGGGACACTCGGTCTACTTCATGATGTGATCGGAACAGTTCAGCAGCTCGTTTATTATTTCAATAAAGACTTCAACTCCTAACGGAATCAGTTCATCGGGAAAATCGTATTCGGGGCTGTGCAGTGAGGAAGAATCGATGCCGCCGCCGATGCCGAAAAGAGCTCCCGGATATTTTTTCGTAAAATGACCGAAGTCTTCGGACCATGGGAAAGGGGCATCAGGCTGCACGGTTCTCAAACCTAGATTCCCGGCGGCAGTTCGTATTGTATTAACAGCTTTCTCGGAGTTCTCGGTGACAGGGAATTCATCCGTCCAGCTGATCCGGCATTTCAGCTCGTAAGTTTTGGCGATAGTCTCAGCGATTTCCTCAGTTCTTCTGGAAATGATATGCATTGCCTCAGTACCGCGGGTCCTGAGCGCAGCCATTACGCAGCCCTCCCCAGGAGATGTTCCAAAGGCCCGTTCACCCACCCGGGCATGTATGACAGTTACCATATCCATTGAAACTGAAGGTTGGGACAGGCTGGTGAAAGCTTCGATTATCTGCGCAACCGCCAGTGCCGGACTTCTACCCTTCTCAGGCTCAGATGCATGGGAGGGAGCTCCTGTGAGTTCAACTGTAATGCCCCTGGATGCCGAAGCGAAAGCTCCATCCTTTAGAATGATGCTTCCCATGGGGAAGCCGGGAAGATTGTGCAGCGCGAAAACGAAATCAGGTTCTATGTCTTTGAATTTACTGTCGATGATTACTTTACTGGCTCCCTCTCCGGTCTCTTCTGCAGGCTGAAAAAGCAGAACAACTGAACCTCTGGCAGGAGGGTGTTTGCGGAGCCGGGCCGCAACTCCCATCAGAATGGCCATATGACCGTCATGGCCACATTTGTGAGATACTCCATCGATAATCGAACGATGGGGGATATCGATGTCCTCGTTTATCGGAAGGGCATCCATTTCGCATCTGAGGAGGATTCTCCGTCCGGGTTCCGATCCGGTAAACTCAGCGGCTATACCTTTGCCTCCCAGACCTGTTACTAACCTGTCGGGCGTGTATGCAGAAATGTGCTTCTGTATAGCCCTGGAAGTGGAATCCTCCATACCTGAAAGTTCCGGGTGTCTATGCAGACAGCGCCTTAATTCGATCAGTTCCCCATTCTGATTACCGATTCCTTCTTCCCTTCAATTCTTTCGGTTGACTGTTCTATTTCTGATTCTTCAGGATTTTCTTCCATGTATCCCTCAGTGAAATGGTTCGGTTAAAGATCAGCCTTTTTTCAGTTGAATCCGGATCCTTGCAGAAATAACCCTTCCTCTCGATCTGAACCGGTTCACCGATTACGAGATCTGTCGCTGAAGGTTCGATTCTGCAATGGTTCAGTACTTTCAGAGACTTATCATTTATTGTACCAATGAAATTGTCGGAAGCAAGTGGGATTTCCACTGTAAACAGCCTGTCATAAAGCCGGACTTCCGCCGGTACTGCATGTTCCGATGAAACCCAGTGAATTGTACCTTTTACTTTTCGGCCATCCGGGGTGCTGCCTCCCCGGGTTTCTGGATCGTATGTGCAGATAAGCTCCTTCACATTCCCGTTTTCATCCTTCACGACATCAACGCATGTAATCAAATATGCGTACCTGAGACGTACTTCCCTTCCGGGGGCCAGCCGCTTGAATTTCCTGTGCGGTTCCTCCTGGAAGTCATCCCTCTCTATGTACAGCTCCCTTGAAAACTGAACCATCCTGGATCCTGCGGATTCATCCTCGGGATTGTTAATGAATTCCAGTTCCTCACATTTACCCGGCGGGTAGTTCTCTATGATAATCTTCAGAGGATCAAGGACCGCCATGAATCTTGGAGCTTTTCTGTTAAGGTTGTCCCTAATGCAGTATTCCAGCAGAGCCATGTCAACCGTGCTGTCCCTCTTCGCAACACCGATCCTGCCTATGAAATCTCTGATAGCCTCGGGTGTGTAACCCCGCCTTCTGAGACCGGAAAGGGTCGGCATCCTCGGGTCGTCCCAGCCCGAAACAAGGCCATTTTCCACAAGCATGGCCAGCTTGCGTTTGCTCATGATTGTATAGGTGAGATTCAACCTTGCGAACTCAATCTGCTGAGGGTGAAAGATGTCCAGCTGGTCGAGGAACCAGTCGTATAGCGGGCGGTGGTCTTCGAACTCTATGGAACAGCAGGAGTGGGTTATACCCTCTATTGAATCCTCAAGACAGTGGGCGTAATCGTACATGGGGTAGATGCACCATCTGTTCCCGGTTCTGTGATGGCTTTTCTTCAGTATACGGTAGATGGCGGGGTCCCGCATGTTCATATTGGGGGAAGCCATATCTATTTTCGCGCGGAGGGTTCTGGTTCCGTCAGGGAACTCACACGCTTTCATCCTTCTGAAAAGATCCAGGTTATCCTCCACAGATCTGTTTCGCCAGGGACTGTTCCTGCCGGGTTCCGTCAGGGTGCCCCTGTATTCACGGACTTCATCGGCTGAAAGGTCGCATATGTAGGCAGCACCCTTCTCAATCAGCTGTTCAGCGTAGTTGTACATTTTATCGAAGTAATCCGAGGCGTAATAGAGCCTGTCTTCCCAGTCGAAACCGAGCCATTTGATATCCCTCATTATTGACTCAACGTATTCAACATCTTCCTTCACAGGATTCGTATCGTCGAATCGAAGGTTGTAAAGACCCCCGTACTCCTCTGCGATACCGAAATCAATGCAAAAGGCCTTTGCATGTCCTATATGAAGATAACCGTTCGGCTCAGGTGGAAATCTGGTATGTACCCTGCCACCATGTTTCCCTTCCCTGATATCCCTCTCAACGATCTCCCTTATGAAATCAATGCTGTTTTCCTTATCTGCGGATGTCATAACGCCCCCTGCTCTAAATGAAACTCATTACTTCTGCAGAGTATCATAATAAAGGAGAAGTGATTAAGCAGTCCGCTTCCTGGCGTACCGTTTCTGTGTACTCATAAATACTGCATGAAGCTAAATAAGAGCCCCTCAATATTATGGCCTCTCTCGACTATAGTTTAGCTTGACATAGTATTAAGTTATTAGTAGTATTGACCTGCAATGGGATATACTTTTGCATGAAGGGAGAGTGTGGAATGACTGATCCGTCCCTGCCCGGGAACGAAACGGAAAAAATGGCTTTCACCGCCGACAGGAAATTCAGAAAAGAACTCAGTGCCGGCATTACTTCCCTGGCATTGATGAGTATTCTGAACCATGCGGATGAGCCGATGTACGGGTACCAGATAGCTAAATTGATGGAAGAGGATGATAAGCAGAACGTGCCCCTTATAAAACATGGAGCCCTGTATCCGGTCCTCAGGTCTCTTGAGGGGAATGGTTTTCTTAGCAGCAGAGTTGAACCATCCATCGCAGGGCCCCCGCGGCGTTACTATACAATAACAGAGAAAGGTCGTGAAACCCTTGAACGCTGGGTGGCGATCTGGAAGAGAACCGGTAGATTGATTGAAAGAATACTGGGAGGTGTCCCCGATGATAAAGCTGATTGAAGATTACCTGAACGCTTTCAGGGAAGAATTGAAGGGGAGCGATAGAGCAACGATACAGGACGCGCTATCTGACGCTGAAGATCACCTGAGTACAGCCCTTGGTACAGAGCTGTCCGAGCATCCTGAGGAAACTGAGGAAGCAGCTGTAAGAAATATTATCAGCAGGTATGGAGAACCTGAAGAGGTGGCGGAACACTATCGTAACGTTGAGAAATATACTACTCCTGCTCTCTCTTCAGATAGGCAGACAAGACGTGGGTTTTCCGCATTCTTCGCGATAATTACCGATCCTTCCGCCTGGGCTGCGCTGCTGTACATGATCCTCTCACTGGCTACAGGTATCGTTTACTTTACATGGGCTGTTACAGGTTTTTCAGTTTCAGCCGGTTTGATAGTTCTGATAATCGGTGTGCCCCTGGCATGGCTGTTTTTTCTTTCGTTCAGGGCGCTTGCTTTTGTTGAGGGCAGAATAGTGGAAGCGTTGCTCGGTGCGAGAATGCCGAGGAGGGCGATCTTCATACAAAAAGGTAAAGGATGGTGGGGAAGTATAAAGGGGACATTTTCAACAGGAAGTACATGGTCTTCTTTTATTTACCTTATACTCATGATGCCCCTCGGTGTTTTGTACTTCACTGTATTCATTACTCTTATAGCAGTATCACTGTCACTGATCGCGGATCCCATATTTGAACTGGTCTTTAAGGTACCTGTGCTTGATATACCTGAGCCCTGGTGGACCCCCATATGGCTTATGCCTTTTGTTGTTCTGGCCGGTGTGATATTGTTTCTATCAACACTGCATCTTGCAAAGCTTACTGGAAGACTTCACGGCAAACTTGCCAGAGCCATGCTGGTGAGCGGATGAGAGGGATGGCTGAGACCGGACGGACATGTCGCTATTTTTCCGGCTTGAATCCTCTTATGCAGAAGAAGTGAGAGCCGCCGATACCTCCATAGTAGGTCTTGTTCTCCAGCTGTTCAAGGATCAGGGGTTCAAGCTGGTCCGATCTGGTTTCAGCGAATCGCTTGTACCTGTAGAAAGAAGAAAGTGACCCGCCTCCGGCAAGAAAACACTCTTTGTACTCCTTCCAGAGCAGTTTTTTGGTGTCTTCATTCTTTTCCATGATACTCTCCCGCATCTTTTCAATATCGTACTTCTGGACGTCCGTCTCGTAAGGTGGGTGAGTAAATCGAGAGGAGTCATTATATAGGGCGTCGATATTCATCAGTCCCAGATCTGCCATCATCTTCGGCACTTTTTTACCAATACCCCAGTCCCCCCTTCCCAGTTTTTTTCTGCCCTCAGCCCAGATCAGCAGTACCTTTAAATGCAAAAGTTTCTCCCTGATCGAAAAGGATGGTATGGAACTGTATGATGTACCCAGAGAAGCGGAGATATTGTCCGGTTCCATGCACATGATAACTCCGCCCGGTTTTGTTATTCTGATCATTTCATTCATGGCATCCACGGGAAACTCAAGGTGCATCAGGAGCGTCTGACACATTACCCAGTCGGCGCATTCATCCGGCAGGGGTAAGTTGTATGAAGAGCCATTCGCGAAAAAGGCACTGCCGCCACCTGACCAGTCCGGTGAAGTCTCTTGTGCTTCACGGAGCAGCTTGATGGAACAATCAACACCGATATAGGTGCTGCCTCTGCCGTAGTGCCGCCAGAAGGTCCAGCCCAGGTAGCCAAGCCCGCATCCGACATCAACCGCAGTCATGCCGCTACTGAGATTAAGCCAGGAGGCTATTCTTTCAATGGTGCTTTCTCGCCAGAGGTATTTCCTTTGATCGACTATATGTTTCTTCAGGTCCTTCTCGGACCAGTCCCTTCTATCCTTATTTTCCATCTGATCCAGTATCCCGAGGGGGTCCCTCCCAGCCGAATCTATCCAGGTCGACCGTTCCTCCAATACTGAAAACAATGCCCTCAGCCTCAAGCATCTTTCTCTGTGCCGTACACTGTTCTCCATGGCTTCTGACGCTTACACTTCCCCTGCTGTTAATGACCCTGTGCCAGGGCACATCGCTTTCGGACGGAACGGAGGACATTGCATAACCCACGTTTCGTGCGGAGCATCTTCCCGCTATCCTCGCTATCTGTCCGTAGGTGGCGACCTTGCCGGGGGGAACAATGTTCACCACCGAGTATATCCTGTCGTACATGAATTCCTTCATAGCCCGTGGACTCCTGCCGCGTTCCTGAATCGCTGCTTGTTCCCATTACTGATCTCTGAAGAGAATTTCATTCTTGCTCCGCCAGGCGAACTGTAACCCCATATCCATCCTGAAGATATTCCGTTCTTTCGAGCAATATCCGTGCAGTCCCCTAGAAATGAAGATGTGAGTTTACCATTCTCTACAAAAACTTTCCCGTTCTTTATTCGGATGGTGAATAAAGGGGGGAACAACTTTCTGAACAGGATCCTTAAGAGTTTCACCTTTCAGGGTCTTCCTACAGGCATGATGTACAGAGGTGTTTCATTCTCTTCAAGACCGAGTACTTCAGCAACTGTATTGTCGGTGAATGCACCGATAGCAACCGTTCCCAGTTCAATTGCTGTACATTGAAGGTAGATATTCTGCGATACATGACCAGCCTCCATATGTACGTACATAACACCCCTGTCACCGTACACGGAGGTTGTAATGCTGTAATCCGCTACGATTGCGATTGCGACAGGCGCGCTACTGATACATCGCTGACCCAGGGCCGCAAGGGCGAGATCATGAAGGAAGTTCCCGGTCCTAACAGTCATCAGAGAGTTTTCCCGGGGATGGAATCTGTAGATACCGGGTTCAAGGCCGTCCACATTTTCGGCTATCACAAAGACGGACAAAGGATAAGTCGCCCCGGCTGAGGGAGCTGCCCGGAATCCTCTCTCCGATGTGATCCCCTGGGCGGAATGGAGGATTCTCACGAGTTCCGGAAGCGTGATGCTGTCTTTCGTGAATATTCTTATAGAACGCCTCTGATCTATCGCCTCAACAAGAGTGATCCCGCTATCCTGTTCCCGGTCGGGAAGCTGAATGATGGTATTCTCCGGGTTTCCGGAGCATGATGCATATGTGGCAAGAAATAGTAGTAATATCCTTACAATCATTATTGCCTCTGAAAAAGTTCTATGCAGACTGAATTCACACTTGCTTAACCATATCACAATACAATATAGTCAATACTCAGTTCAATCACGTACACAAGACTCTCTGGAGGAATATGTCAAAGGAAAAGCGATCCATAGAGTCATTCAGCGAGTCAGATGTACTTCTGAAAGCTTTTCTTGACCATTTCCCAGGGGCAGCATTTATAAGGGATAGCCATTCAAGGTACCTTCATGTAAATAAGTATTTCATGGACGTTATAGGACCGCAGGAGAGGTTTGTGGGGAAGACTCCCGATCTTCTGTTTTCAGATGATTTTGCCCATAGGATGGTTGAAGAGGATAAGAAAACCCTGAAAGATGGATACAATGTCTACGAGAAGGAAATACAGCTTCTGAACGACAGGATGTCCACCTTTGAAATACACTCGTTCCGGATTGACAGGGAAGAAAACGAACCTCTGATAGGTGGTATAGCGATAGATATCACCGACTGGCGTAATTCTAAAGAGGCTCTCAGGGAAAGCGAAGAAAGATACCGTGCGGTTTTTCAGAACACCGGTGCCGCTACGGTCATTGTGGACAACGACATGACCATTCTCCTGGCGAACAGAGGATTTGAAAGATTGTCCGGTTATTCAGTCGATGATATCTGCGGAAAGATGAAATGGACGGATTTTGTCGCTCCGGAAGACGTTAAGAAAATGGCGAAGCATCATAAAGACAGGAATACTGGGATAAGGTCTGCACCGAACGAGTACGAATTTCATTTAATAGACAGAGAAAGTAACATGAAGAATGTACACATTCAGGTGGATCTGATACCGGGCACTGTCAGGAGTGTCTGTTCTCTTCTGGACATCTCCGAACTGAAAGATACTCAGAAGAAGCTCCGCCAGAGCATTCAGAATATGGAGATCCTTCTCAGAACCATGCCTGACATAATGTTTGTACTTACCCGCGATGGTGAATACGTGGATTTCTGGGTCGAGGATGACAGCGAACTGGCTATACCTTCTGATAGGATAATTGGAAGCAATGTGCGCGAACTAGGTTTTGATGATGAAAAACTCCAGGAGATCCTGGACTACTTACAAAAGACACTTGAAACCGGAGAAGTCCAGTCAGTGGAATACGAGCTTGATATTCAGTCAGTGCACAGATTCTTTGAAGCAAAGCTTGCGCCATACGGCTGCGAAAGTGTGATAGCTGTTGTCCGTGATATTTCAGCTCGAAGAAATGCTGAGAATGAACGACTTGAAATGCAGGCCAGGATTCAGCATACACAGAAACTGGAAAGCCTGGGGGTTCTTGCAGGCGGTATAGCTCATGATTTCAACAACATCCTCATGGCTATTCTGGGAAACGCTGATCTTGCGCTGATGTCTATCCCCGAAACCAGCCCCGCAAGGGGTTCGTTGAATAATATTGTCAATGCAGCGACTACCGCAGCTGATCTCGCCAGCCAGATGCTTGCCTACTCGGGGAAAAGCGATTTTGAAATACTGCCTCTTGACCTGAACAAGATTATTGTTGAACTCACACACCTTCTGGAAGTGAGCATATCCAAGAAAGCCGTTCTTAAATTCAGGCTTGCGGATAAGCTGCCGCTGATAATGGCGGATGCCGCTCAGATAAGGCAGATCCTCATGAATCTTATCACAAACGCTTCGGAAGCCGTAGGTAAAGCAAGCGGCGTGATTTCAATAACAACCGGGGCGATGTATTGTGATTCCTCATATCTGAATACTACTGAGCCGACTATGGACATCAGTGAGCATATGTATGTCTATGTGGAAGTATCCGATACAGGCTGCGGTATGGACAATTCGGTTATGGGACAGCTCTTTGAGCCTTTCTTCACTACAAAACACACGGGAAGAGGGCTGGGCCTGTCATCCGTTCTGGGAATAATCCGGAGTCACAAAGGAGCGATAAAAGTTTACAGCGAGCCGGGGGAGGGGACAACTTTCAAGGTTCTTTTCCCTGTTTATGATACGAATGGTTCGGAATACCTCAATTCCAGCATGGGGAGTATAAAAGAAATATGGACTGGAAAGGGAGTCATACTGTTCGCCGATGATGAAGATACCGTACTTGCTGTAGGGAGAAACATGCTTGAGCATCTTGGATTTACCGTTCTTTCAGCTGAAGATGGCCTGCAGGCGGTCGATCTGTTCAGGAAGAACACAAAGGACATAATACTTGTCATTCTGGATCTGACTATGCCCCATCTTAGCGGTGACGAAGTATATCGTGAGATACGCCGTATCCACAACGATATTCCGGTGATCGTTTCCAGCGGCTTCAGCAGGAAGGATGTAATGCACAGGTTCGCTGGTAAACACCTTGCAGGATTCATTCAGAAACCTTACCGCATAGAAGAGCTCTCGACTGTAATAAAGGATGTCCTTACGATCAGGAACGGCAACTCATCAGAATAACCCGACCATCTTGGCCGCCATAGCAAGAATTGCTGCAGCCAGAATAACTCTTATCCATTTATCACCTTTTCTGATGGCAAAAGTAGAGCCGAACCACCCTCCTATGGATGTACCCCCTGCAAGGATAAATGCAGGCAGCCACCGGATTTCTCCGTTGAGAAGAAAAACCGCCAGCGAAGGTACGAGATAGGCTGCTATGATAATGATCTTCAGGCTGTTAGTCTTCACAAGGGAGAGGCCTCCGAGAATTGAAAGGGCAAAGATTATCAGGTAGCCGGTTCCAGCCTGGATGAAACCACCGTAGATGCCGATGAAAAAGAACAGAAATATCTGAAGAACGGGATGCCGCAGCTGCTCAGAGAAATATTCGGTGTGGTTCTTCCTGCCCGGGCGGAGTACTATCGCAAGAGCAAGAACCATGATGACTGAAAGGATGGTGCGAAAGGTGTTTTCAGGTATATCCAGTGCAATTATAGACCCTATGACTGCCCCGGCCATGGCAGAGATACCCAGCTTTAATCCCTGCCTTATGTCCCTGAAACCATGCCTTCTGAAGTTTCTGACGGCAATTATGTTCTGAATAAGAACAGCTATTCTGTTCGTCCCGTTGGCAGCAGTTGCAGGCAGACCACCAAGTATTATCAGAAGAGGTATTGTAAGAAAGGAGCCACCGCCGGCGTTGATGTTAACGAATCCGGCTGCAATGCCTGCCAGAAAAAGTAGTATTGCGTTAATTGGAGTCATTCCATATTATCTTCCGTAGGGGTTTAAGTATCGACACTAACAGGGGAAAAGAATTTCGCCAAGGTTTTTAATAAGTGTGAAATTCATTTTTTCTATAAACAATATGTACTGATATAGAAATGCGGAGAGGGAGGAATAATGTTCAAAATCAGCATTGCACTGATCTCACTTGCGGTTTTCGCGGGAGCAGTATCGTGCGGGGGTAAAGCGCCCGCCGGACCGAAGGAAATAGCGGAAAGAATGTTCGAAGCCGCACAGGCTCGCGATTACGATAAAATGTACACATTCATGTCACCTGAAATGCAGGACGAGATCAACGAAGCTGTCCTTGCCAGGATAGAGATCATATCGTTTACCATTGACGAGATTGAATACTCGGATGACAGCACGGAAGTAGAAGTGGAATATACGCTTACACTTAAGGAACTCGGTTCTGGAGATACGGAAGTTATGGAAGAAGATATGGATATGATCAGGACTTCTGAAGGTGAATGGGTAATAGTTGATATGTGACAGCCTGAAAAGCCTGCTGAAAATTACAAAGGGATAACAATTATGCACATTGCAATCTATTTCATAGTGGGATCGTTGCTTCTTGCTGCAGGACTTGTACTTCTGATTCGAAAGCTCCTTAAAACCGCCATGGCGGAGGTGTACGCTGAATACCCTGAACATGTCCGTATTCTTACCTCCCCCATGGCGAATATTTTCGGGGTTAAATCCAGAGGAATGAAACAGATAAGGGGTAACGGCATTCTTCTGGTTACATCTTCTCAGCTCTATTTCAGGATGCTTCTACCCAAAAGGGAACTTCTGGTACCGCTTAGCAGCATTACATCTGTCGAGACTCCAAAGAGTTTTCTTGGGAAGACAAAAGGAATGAAGCTTCTGAAAATTGATTTCAGAAATGATGTCGGGGGTACGGATTCCGCTGCATGGATAGTTCCAGACCTTGGGAAATGGGTTGAAACCGTAAGAAGATCAGCAGAGCTGAACTGACAACTGCCATCAACTTCATCCCGCCTGCATGTCTTACACTATCGCTTTATCTTCCTTCGGTACTGCTATCAATTCCATTTTTTCCAGCCTGAGAGTGATTGCGTAGGCACTTCTTCTCAGCTTAAGAGCGATCTCATCCTGCGGCGTACCTTTGCTGAATTCATCCCGCAGGATTTCCTCTTCTTCCTCTGTCCAGGTTTTTCCGCTGCGTTCGTACTTGCCCGATGGGCCATCCTGCGGCAGCTCTCCTCTTTTCTCGACAGCCAGCCTTAGATCTTCAGACGCCTTTGATATCATGCTGCCGATTTCTTCAAGGTTCTCTTCGAAAAGGAATATCCTGTTCTGATCGAAGCCGGTATCTGACATTCTGCGGGATTCCGTTATGGAAATGTAGAACCTTTCGTTTACCGCCTGCCTTACATCTATGAAGTAAGTTGTTCTTCCGACCGAGACCCTTCCGCTGAACAGTGACACGTTTTCGATACTCATATCTGTTCTCCTTTCAGTGTAAACGTCCGTTCACTACCAGTGTCCGCTTTTTTAAAGGGCTTGTCAATACCTGCCTTGTTTAAGTACTTTCTTTCGTCAGGAAGGGATAGGGTGATTTATGATCGAAGCGGCTCCTTTTTTACCGGTTACAAAGAAGGAAATGGAATCTCTGGGATGGGATACGTGTGATATCATCCTGGTTACAGGGGATGCATATGTAGATCATCCTTCCTTCGGAGCGGCTCTCATCGGCAGGTACCTGGAGAGTATGGGATACAGGGTGGGAGTTATTCCCCAGCCGGATATCTCCTCAACGGAAGATTTCCTGCAACTGGGGATTCCGGAACTTTTCGTGGGAGTTACGTCCGGTGCCATGGATTCCATGGTGAATCACTATACATCCCTGAACAGAATCCGCTCGAACGACGCCTATTCCGAAGGGGGAAAGCCAGGGAAAAGACCTGACAGGGCACTGCTGAAATATGTAAACCTCGCTCAGAGGACAATGCCCGGAGTTCCAGTTGTAATAGGAGGTATTGAGGCAAGCCTGAGAAGGTTCAGTCATTACGATTACTGGAGCGACAGGGTCAGGAAATCGATTATCCTTGATACGAAAGCTAGCATTCTTGTATACGGAATGGGTGAGAAGGCAACTGGCTCCATTGCCGATGCCCTCTCCTCCGGAAGAAATATACATGGAATCAGGGGTACCGCAGTCTACACAAGCGCAAAAGCTCTTGGCGAAATGGATACTGGAAAACATATAGAACTGCCTTCCCATGAGGAGGTTACGCGCAATTCCGATGCGTTCATGGAGATGACGAAACTGCTGGAAAGTGAGATCAGTCCCTGTTCCGGCTCAACTGTCATTCAGAGAGCTGACAGCCGTGCTGTTATTGTATATCCGCCCCAGTATCCATTGAACACCGAAGAGATGGACAGGATATACGAACTTCCATATTCCAGGGAACCCCATCCGATTTACACTGATGTAATTCCGGCGTTCAGGATGATACAGAATTCGATATCAGTTGTCCGTGGATGCGCGGGAGGTTGCAGTTTTTGCGCCCTGGGATTGCACCAGGGGAAGATGATAAGTAGCAGAAGTCGCGCTTCTGTTGTGCGGGAAGTAGAGACGCTGACCGGCAAGCGGTATTTCAGTGGAACAGTCACCGACCTTGGAGGACCCACTGCGAATCTTTACGGCCTCGGTTGTGCAGGCGGCAAAGCCCTTGAAAAATGCAGGAGATATTCATGTCTTTTTCCTGATATCTGTGAGAATTTCAGAACCAATCATCGT
>DAOWFD010000044.1 GCA_030638185.1 Candidatus Aegiribacteria sp. | reverse complement strand
AGGACCAAACGAAGACGTACCGAGGTCCTGGCTACAATCCTTCTGGGAAGGATCTCAGTACTGAAGAGCGACACCGAGGGCGCTCTTGAATTATACAAACAGGGTTACGATCAGATAATCAGATACGGATTCTCATTCGAGATCGACGAGAACTTCACCAGGCTTCGCAAACTTCTTATAGAAAAAGGAATCGACCATTCCCTTCTCCCCTGGCCTCCGGACTGGGATCCAACGGATACTGCAGAATAGTAATAGTCGGGGTCGAGTCTTTGCATTTAACATTTCAAGGCAGGTTTCTGGTTGTGCGGGGTTGTGTTCCGTTCTGAAAAAATAGGAGTATGATACAGGTTCAAAGCATGGAGAGGAAGCCGGATATTGTTTAACAGACCCAGAATCGGTATTGCACTTGCAGGTGGTGGTGCAAAAGGACTTGCACATATAGGTTTTCTAGAAATTCTCGAGAAAAATAAAATCCCTGTTGATGTTATTTCCGGAACGAGTATTGGATCGATCATAGGAGCAGCTTATGCCCTTGAACCTGATATTGAGAAATTAAGACGTACAGCATATGCACTTGTGGAATCTGATGTATTCGGAGATTTGAAACTGGACAAGTTCAAGTCAGCTGAAGAAGATCACTGGTTTGACAGGATCAGAAACATTGTAAGAAAAAGCCTTACATTTGCCGAGGCAGCGACCAGACCGTCGCTTATCTCTGAAATGCCTGTAGTAAAGTTTTTTAATGAATTGTTTGGAGAAAAGACATTCAAGGATACAGAACTTCCATTTGCAGCGGTTGCGCTTGACCTCATATCGGGGGAAGATGTGTTGTTCAGGGAAGGTTTAATCAGGGATGCTGTGAGAGCGAGTTCTGCTATTCCCGGAATCTTCCCGACAGTAGACATAGATGGAAAAATGCTTGTTGATGGCGGAGTAACGGCAAATGCCCCGGTGGTGGCGGCAAGAAAACTGGGCGCAGATATAGTAATTAGTGTTATTTTCGGTTACGAACCATCCCCTCCGGGAAAACTTGATAGTTCCATGAGTGTTATTTTAAGAGGTGATGAGCTTGCAAAATTGAAATTATTCAGGATGCTCATCGAGAATGCAGACTATGTTGTTGAGATTCATGCAGGAAATACTCATTGGACTGATTTCGGAATGCTGGAAGAATGCATTGAGAGGGGGAAAGAGGCAGCAATCAGGCATCTTGACAAAATGAAAAGGATTACGAGCGGTAGTTTATTCAGAAAATGGTTCAGCTTTAAATAAGGCTCATTGAAAGGATAGAGTTGTGCTATGACAGGCTGGTGCGCCAGGATACTACTTGTTGACCTTTCGTCCGGGGAGTATCGGTTTAAGAAGCTTGATCCTGATATCTGCCGACTCTGGATAGGTGGTAAGGGCCTGGCCGGGTATTACCTGTTTCCGGAGATAACCCGTTACTGGAATGATCCGGAGATGCCGCTTGCCTTTATGACCGGACCGCTGACTGGAACTCTGGCGCCTGCTTCAGGCCGAATCTGTGTTATGTCAAAATCCCCGCTTACCGGAGTCATCGGAGACTGTTCGGTCGGCGGCGGTTTTGGATGGCAGCTGAAAAAGGCAGGTATCGATGGCATCGTCATTACCGGAAGGAGTCAGAGGCTCTGCGGTATCGAGATATCTGACGGGAATGTTTCCATCGAAGATGCGACCAGGCTTAAGGGTGCCTGTACGGATGAGCTTTTCTACAATCTGAAACATAAAGGATCTGTTGCGTGCACCGGTCCAGCTGCGGAGCATGGAGTCCTGTTCTCATCGATAATGGTTGATGGAACATTTGCTGCAGGCAGAGGAGGACTCGGTCTTGTCAGCGCCTCGAAGAATCTCAAGTACATTACGGTCCGTGGAACCGGAGATGTTACCGTTCATGATCAGGAGAAGCTCCGCAGCGCGAGTGAGGATATTAGAAGACTCGTAGCCGCCACTCCTGCGCTAATGGGGGAGCATGGGTTGCAGAACTGCGGCACAGCAGCCTGCTACGATCTGATAAGCTGCAGGAGAATGATGCCTACGGCTAATTTCAGGAGAACCTTTT
>DAOWFD010000042.1 GCA_030638185.1 Candidatus Aegiribacteria sp. | reverse complement strand
CTTCGGTGGAATAGGTCTTTCAGGTTTCGGCAGGGAGCTGTCCCGCAGCGGGATGCTTGAATTTACGAACTGCAAAACGGTTTACGTCATGAACGGATGATGGTTGCTTATAAAGAATCGGAGATTATTATGAAATGGAGAAGTCAGTGATGGAATATCCCAGATGTCCTTCGTGCGGATACGAGCTGTATGACAGGACCGACCAATGCCCCTTCTGCGGCAGCGCTCTGCCCCGTAGATCGCTTCAGTCTATTGGTGTTTCGACGAACCACCGAACGAAGATTATCGCATTGGTCGCTGTAGTGATACTTATCTCAGGAGCCGTCTTTACTTATTATCTGGCAATGTGGAGTGAGAAAACCGCTGCTGTAACAGAGAAGATATCCGAACAGCACGGACTTTCGGAGACTAACGAACGACACTGCGTGGAAAACATGTACAGGATTCTGGATGCGGAGAATGAGTATTTTGCTCAGAATGGCTGTTACATGGATAACATTGATGAACTTGCTCGATTTGACAGTACTCTGAATCTTGTATGCCCTGAAAACGGTGAATCTTACCGAATTCATATTACGAAGCAGTCGGTGGCAGTTCTGTGTTCAATTCATGGTGAGATTTAGCTTAATAAAGGAAACTCTAATAAAATAATATAATTATATATATATTACTTCAATAATGATGATATACGGTCAAATAATTTGAAGAGGATGGCTACGTCCCCAGGGTGCAGTGGTAGACACGTACCCTGCGGTGAAGACGTTTCTCGTAGAGTTTCCACATGGCCTGGATCTTTTTATTGTCTTCCAGTTCATGGTTGCTCTCGGCGAATTCCATCTTTCTTTTAAAAACGCTTTTTCCGATTTCGTAGGTCATGAGAGCATCCACGCCTTTCCCCTGGTATGCAGGACGGATACCGGCAAGGTAGAAATCAAGGATTTTACTTTTTTTCATTGCCCTCAGAATATGGATGAAACCAAACGGGAAAAGCCTGCCCCTTGCCTTCTGGAACGCCTTTGAGAGATTGGGCATGGCAATTATGAATCCAACAAGTCTGTCCCCGTCTATAGCGAGCTTGATGAACTCCGGGTCCACCTGTCCGAGATAAGCTTTTATGTAGTAATTAATTTCCTTCTCATCCAGCAGGGTTGTGCCGTACAGCTCTTTGTAGGATTCGTTCAGAACGTCGAAAATCTGATGTCCCCAGTTCTCCGAGAGGGCTTTTGTAGTCTTCTCATTGAATACCTTTACGGTACTTCTTTTCTTTATCAGGGCTGTCAGGCGTTCCACCTTCTCGGGCAGGGTTTCAGGAACGGTTATCTTGTATTCAACGTAGTCCACTTCTTTCTCGTAGCCTCTTGATGTTACCAGATCGTTGTGCCATGGGGGGTTGTAACTGCCTGCTATTGTGGGCAGTTCGTCGAACCCTTCAACAAGAAATCCCGTCATATCGTTGTCGGTGAAACCCATAGGTCCTGAAATCTCGGTCATTCCATTTTCAGTAAGCCAGTTCTCCGCAGCGCTGAAGAGCGCGTTGGCTGTTTCCCGGTTATCCTCGCATTCGAACCATCCGAACCTTCCGCAGTTCTTTCCCAGTTTTTCCAGGTATCTCCTGTTTATGATGACTGCAATACGGCCGACTGGTCTGCCATCGCGCCAGGCCAGAAAGAATTCTGTATCACAGTACCTGTAGGATGGATTCTTCTCCGGATTGAACTGAGCCTTTTCCTGAGAAATAAGAGGTGGGATCCAGAGGGGATCATCACTGTATAGCCTGTAGGGCAGCTTGATGAATTGTTTCAGCTCGCTTTTCGTCTTAACGGGTTTTATAAAAGCAGACATAAAGGCTCCTTTTTTGTTTTAGTATCAGATGAATCTAATCTTATGAAGTCTACGGTCAAATACCCTGATACCCTGGAACTATCTTTACATATCTGAACTATCATATTAACGAAGTTCAATAGAAGGGGATATTATGAAAAGCAATGGAAGATTTCAGAATGGATTGATTCCTCCGGCCCTCGGTATCCTGTTTGCTGCAGGTCTGTTACCGGCGGATGCCGCCGCAGCTTCAGATCAAAACAGCGACCAGACCGGTACAGTCGATGATAGCGGTTCAAACGTTGCTCTTTCACGATCCATCTTTACCAGAACCTCGGTTCTATGGAGCAACCCTCAGTGGCAGGAATTCAAGAGGATCTGGAAGAAGCTGGACAGTATCAGCCAGGCTGATGTTGATTACAGCTCCAGCCGGCTTGATTATGAAGAGATAGACAAGATCAGAATTGAGCTGGACAACGGCTATGTTGAACTCATGAGTATTTCGGGCGAAATAGGAATAGACTCCCTTGATATCCATCTTCTTCACAGACTGGCAACCGACAGGCTTACCTCGCTTTTCTACGGTTCGATAATGCCATTGACAAGGATGGCGCCGCCGCCCGTTTCAGATCAGGCTGATTATCTTGTCCCGCAGATCGAAGCCAGGATTGACACTGTAACCCGCCTGAGAGCGGAGGGTCTGATCTCATCCGAGGAAATGGTAACCGCCTTCAGCAACCTGAGATCTCACATAGATACCTATTTCCTTCTGGAGACTATCAGCTATGGAACTCGTTATTCAGGGGTTCTATGGTCGGTTCGATGGCCATTGGAAGCCGATCTGATACAGCCGCACTTCGACAGCATAAGAACCGCGGTACTGGACAGCCTTCAAGATTCCGGGGTAGAGAACGAAGAACGTTACAATGAGATATTTGTGGAACTGGAGAATATGGAAAAATCCATAAGCGATGTTCAAGACAGGCTGCCTGCTCTGCACGACCTTCTCCTGGATCTTGAACTCTTTTAGCGCCCTTCTATGATAGGTCCCTTATTCGTTTTCGAGATTACGCCCCGGTGCAACCTTGCCTGCACTTACTGCTACAATGTATGGAAGACGGAAGATAAGACGTATCCCCGGGAACTCTCCCTGGATGAGATTGAGAAACTTGTGGATTCCATTCAGGCGGCACATCCGGTTTCAGTTACGTTAACCGGCGGAGAGCCCCTTCTGAGAGATGATCTACGCGGGATTGTCAGTATGTTTCGGAAGCGTGGAATACTGGTTGGAATAGCCACCAACGGTATGCTTCTTGATGGGGATACAGCGAAATCGCTGAATGAAGCAGG
>DAOWFD010000321.1 GCA_030638185.1 Candidatus Aegiribacteria sp. | reverse complement strand
GACACCTGCGGAATCTCCAGGAGATTATTACATACATGTGTTCCAGGGAAGCCCTGGCGGTTATACACTTGAACTTTCAAATGTAATGCAGAACGATGGGATTTCAGGTGCCGATGCCGGTGGAAGGGCACCGGATGCGCTTGAGATTACACCGGGAGAGACAGTAGGAGGTATCATAGGTGATCTGGATGAATCCGACTGGTATTCCTTTGAGGTTCCATCCGGCAGTATTCTCGAGATATCATTTACCCCCGGATACGATTCAGAAGGCGCAAATATCGAATTTCTGGATACCGAAATCGATTGCATCTGGACGGAATGGGACGTTTATGCGGGTGTGACAATAACAAGGCCGATGATAATGAGCAGTTCATCGGGAGGAATCTATTACATCAATGTCTTTAGAGGTTACAAGGGAACGTACAGTTTAACAGTTACTGCCGTTCCTCAGGACGACGCGGGGAGTGGTGATGATGCCGGAGACAGAGCTGTTTATGCCATCGCGTTGGAAACGGGACAGGCAGTCAGCGGTATAATAGGCGATTATGATATAGAAGACTGGTACAGCGTTGAAGTTGATGAAGGGCAGAATCTGACCTTCCTTGTCACTCCGGATGAGGATGGAGAAGACCTGGACGTGACTCTTTGCGATCCCGATCAGGACGTAATCAAGACCGAGTGGGATGTGGCTCCTGGAGTTACCTGTGAACTCGGCCTTCCGGATGATGCAGTGGCTGGAACTTATTATCTCAGGGTATTCAGTGGAGGTACCGCTAGTTACTTAGTGTTGATAGAGGAGATATAGAAAGATTGAGAGTGGAATTTCCCGATGATTCCGTAGCTTTTATAGAGATGACCGGCAGCGGAACAGTCTGGGAAGGATTTTTTACAGCTTCCGGGTTTTCCTGGAATCAACAGGTATTGTTAGTAGTTGTCAGGTGAAATTTAAGGGTTAAAACTGAAATCCTTCTTGCAGATAATTCTCGCGCACACTTCGGCTACTTCAGGGTCGTACAGTATACCGGAGTTCTGAGTGATTTCTTCAATTGCTTTATCAATACCAGGGATGGATCTGTAAGGCCGATGCGATGTCATGGATTCTATCACATCAGCTACGGCAATGATTCTTGCCTCAATCATAATATCGTTACCTTTTAGCCCGTTTGGATAACCCGATCCATCATACAATTCCTGATGCTGTAAAATAACATCGGCAACAGGCCATGGAAATTCTACATTTGATAAAATGTCGTATCCTGTTTGCGGATGTGTACGTACAATTTCCTGTTCGAGTTCGGATAGCTTTCCAGGTCTGGATAGGATCTCCTGCGGTATGCTGATCTTGCCGATATCATGAACAAGAGAAATCATGTATATGGCTTCGACTCTTTCCTCGGGAAATCCCATCTCAATTGCTATCATCCTTGCAAGCTCCGCAACTCTCAGCTGATGTCCGGATGTATAGGGATCCTTTGATTCTATTATCTTCGATAGAGTGTGAATGGTTCCTTCCATACTCTTCTTCAGTTTCTTCATGCTTTTCTGAAGCTCAATGGTGCGATCCTTTACACGTTCCTCAAGAAGATGCTCTTGAGTCACCAGCTGGGTCTCTACAAGTTTTCGATCATTGATTTCTCTACGAAGGTCTACATTTCTCAGATAGTACAGCTCCGCTTCCTTCTCCTTCTGTTCAGTTTCATATCTGATCTGAAGCCTGGCGATTGTCTCAGCGCTCTTTTCACTGAAGATCTCCTGCGTCAGGGAACTGTACTTTTTATAGAACAGAAAAGCTCTCTCATAATCACCCATTGCCTTGTAAAGATTGGAAAATTCCCGATAACAGTCTGATTCACAAATTCTAGTTCCGATTCTGGTGGAAATCCGCAAGCCCCGCTCAAGGTATTCCAGAGCTTCATCGTACTTTTCAAGAAGAATCATGATATGACCTATCAACGTGCAATTGCTGGAGATACCCTTCTCGTCCTCCAATTCCTCTACAATAGACAGTGATTTCCTGTAGTATTCAAGAGCCGGGGTGTATTCTTCCAGTTCCAGTTGAATATCTCCGATATTGCTGTATGAAATTGATATACCGCTTTTGTCGCCGAGTTCTTTCTTCAGTTTCAGGGATCTGTTGTGGTAATCCAAAGCGCTTTCCAGATCACCCTTTGCCTTAATCAGAATACCTATGTTATTGTAGGACATGGCCAGTCCGGACAGATCTCCTGTTTCTTCCCTTATCCTGAGGGCTTTCCGGTAATATTCTTCCGCCCTTTCCAGGTTATTTCGTTTACGGAAAATAACGCCGATGCTGTTCAGAGAATGGGCGATACGATTTCTGTCATTGATCTCCTCAAATATTGCAAGCGCTTTCAGATGTTGATCAATCGCAAGATCGAATCTGCCCTGAGAGCTGAAAACAACTCCAATATTCGTGAATGTTGTTGCCATACCTCTCTTATCATCAAGTTCAGCGTAGATCGCGTGTGCGATGTTGAAATACTTCATGCTTTCAAAATATTTGCCTCTGGCTCCGTTTGAAACACCCATCAGTCGATAACTGTCTGCTTCGCCTTTCCTGTATCCCAGCCTTTCCGAAAGAACCAGAGATTCCTGGGCATATGCCTCTGTTATTAATGGTTTGGATCTATAAAGAATCATACCAAGCTCGTTCAGCAAATCGATTCTCGCCTGTCCGGTTTTCCCGGAAGGAGGTTTTGAACGCATCTTTTTCAGCCTGCGTTTGAGAGCGTCCATTTCAGTATTCAATCGTTTGAACTCACTTTCCTGTGAAGAGACTTAATGAAAATTGAATTCTTTCTCACATATCACTTTCTTACAAGCTCTGACAACATCTCTGTCATACAGCACGCCCTCATTTTTAGTTATTTCCTCTACCGCTTCCTTCAAACCCAGAACCGCTCTGTAAGGGCGATGAGATGACATGGCTTCCATAACATCGGCAACACAGATGATGCGTGCTTCTATTGAAATTTCATCTGCTTTCAAACCCTGCGGATAGCCTGATCCATCAACATGTTCATGATGTTCTCTGACAATTTCTGCAATTGACCAGGGAAAGTTTATTTCATCAAGAATACTGTATCCTGTCTGAGGATGTATCTGGATCATTTTCATTTCCAGATCGGTTAGGATTCCTGGCTTACTCAGTATTTCCTGGGGTATGTTAATCTTTCCGATATCATGAACAAGAGACGCAATATGTACCGCTTCAATCATTTCCTCAGGCAGTCCCATCTCTCTGGCTATAGCGCTTGCCAATTTAGCGACCCTGATCTGATGACCGGAAGTATATGGATCTCTCAGCTCCGTGATTTTCGATATAAGCACTATTGTTCCCTGAAAGCCTCGTTCGAGCTTGTTGTAACTGCTTTTGAGCTCGATTGTTCGCTCATTGATCAATTCCTCCAGCTGATCCTGATGCTTCCTGAGTTCCTCCTCAATGTGTATGCGCTCAGATATCTCGTTCTGTAATTCGATGTTCCTCAACTTGTATATTTCCGCTTCTTTTTTCTTCTTTTCAGTTTCAAATTTTATCTGAAGCTGAATCATGTTTCTTGTGCTTTCCTCGCTGAATACTTTCCGTGATAGATCGCTGAATTTTCTGTAATATTCCAGTGCAATTCTGAAATCGCCTGTTTCCTCGCACAGTTTTGAAAGGTTTTCGTATGCACATATCTCACTGTATTTCGAGTCAGCTTCTTTTGCCGTTTCAAGAGCCTGATCCAGATAGTGTCTGGCCTGTTTGAATTTTCCCTGATTCGTGAGCAGTTCGCCTAAGTTATTGCATGATGCTGCGAACCCGGTTGTATATTCTATCCGATTGAAAATCTCATGAGCTTTGATAAATTGCTCCTTCGCAGCAGCGAAGTCACCCTTGTATTTCAGGATTATGCCTATGTTGTTGCAGGAAGTGGCAATTCCCAGGTCATCATCAAGTTCCGTAAAGGATTGTAGAGACCTTTTAATAAACTCCAGCGCCTTTTCAGAATCCTCCTGATCCTGGTAGGTGTTAGCGATATTATTTGTGGTGATCGCTATGCCCTTTTTATCACCAATATTCTCTCTTATAGCAAGGGATTGGAAATAATACTTTAGTGCATTACTATGATCCTTACGTTTCCCGTAAATGATGCCAATAGCATTAAGTGTGCTGGAAATCCCGATTTCGTCATGGATGTCTTCATAAATTGCAAGAGCTTGCAGACTGTAATCAAGCGCATTTTCATACTCGCCTTTGCATGAGTATGAAATACCTTTGATCTTGTAACATCTTGCGCAAAGGATTTCAACTTCATGTTCCTGATTTATCGAGAGAGCCTGCTCAACCAGATTGCAGGCTTCATCAGGATTTGTTGCATTCAGAATTTCTGCAAGATCAAGAAGAACTGTAATCTCCTCTTCAGACGACCCGCTACGAGAATTACGAATATCCGCAAGTTTTTTCTGAAGAGTTCTAATATCACTGTTGATCTGCAAACCTCCCTTTATTCGGGCAGGAAACAGGATATTTATGAAAGTACACCAGGAATGAACCAATTACAATAGCAATAACAGATTTGCCATCAAACCGGAAGCCCTGCTCCTGCTACTGTGTCGGTGATAAGTCCCACCTTATCCGGCCTCAATAGTGTAAACATCATCAATTCAGGACCGTACACTGCGTCTGGTTCGTGAACCACTCCACCTCTCTATTGGTAAATAACCAGGGATTTACAGAATCCGGCATTCCCGTTTTAACCGTTTTCTCTGTTAAGAATAGGGTCTTGCTCCCGGTAACTGCTTGTCACGGGAGCAGACGATTACAAAGCCTCTGCAGCCTGCTAGAAGCTTGTCTTGATGATTCCCCAGGTGCTTGCATCCAGTGGTAAGCTTTCCATTAGATACTGGATGGCGTTGTTCATCAGGATCCAGCCGTCACCTGTCCAGGTTATGTAGTCGCACGCGACTAAGTTCAGTGCCACTACACTATTACCGGTATTGATGGCTGCCAGAGGAGTGCCCAGGGAGTTCTCCGCGATTAGGTAAGCTCCCGGTTCCATCGAGGCTGTTACCCAGTAGTGGATATCGGTGATAGCCGATACACCGTCGAGAATGTCATGTGGATATGTGGTGCCCAGATTCACATCCATACACTGATTACTTCCACCGATCATCGGGCAATAGTCTGGATCATCGATGATTCGTCCGAAGCACTGGGCGATTGCCCAGCCGCAGATGACTACTTTACCTCCGCCGTCAACGTAGTCGGCGAGAATATCACCCTGACCAGGGGTGTACTGATTGTTGTTCCAGGTAAATACACAGTCGTAGTGCTCCAGAGTAGTAAGAAGCACGAGACCAAGAGAACCATCGACGTAGTCAACCGAACCGTAGTAGGGATCGGTCCCGATGTTGTTCTGAACTCCGTTAAGCGTACCAGCTCCCTCGCAATGCAGGATAAGCAGGTCGTTTACTGCCAAGGAAGAGGAAGCGAATCCCAAAAAGATAATAAAGATAACGATTATTCTCATTGACTCTCCTTTCAAGACATTTCAGTTACATCTTATATTCTATTGTTTGCTTCCCGTCAAGATAAAATGCTTGTATTCATCTCCTGGGCTACTTATTGAGCTGATCTCCCGTGAAATCCTTACCGTAAAGTTTGACTGCACACTCAGGGTAGATCCCGTGAGAGAACCTCGCTTCGAATGATCGGAGATATAACACTCGATTTGCTGCCAGTAACCGTCATCATTCCTGACTTGTCTGCAGTTAGCACATATCGGAAGCAGACCCTGAAGTCTCTTCACATCTGCAAGGGCTTTATCGATCAGACCCTGGACCAGAAATATGTTGGCCAGACTGCTGTGAACAGACGCGATACCATGTCTGTCCTCAAGACTCTCATAGATCTCCATCGCACACCGGCAGCGAGACATTGCTTCATCGAAATCCCCAGCCTCGAGATAGAATATTCCCAGCACAATATTACTTTTGGCCTGCTTACCTGTTAGTCCAAGATTTTCGGCAAGATCATATGATTCAAGAGCATAGGCTTTAGATTTATGAGGATCTGAATGGAGACAGGCGTAAGCAATTCTGTTCAGAACATCCACAAGCTCCGAACTGTCAGGCTCAGACCTGAGTCTTTCGACTTCCTTCTCCAGTGAAATTATTTCCTCATTTGGCATTTAACGTGCTCCAGAAATATTAACCTTTAATATTGCGCTATAATATAGCATCACTCGGTATTACCGTTCTATCTGGTCTCCCTGATAGCCTTCTTTGCTTCAATGTAGAGCTTTGCTTTCTGCTGGGAAATGATGAGCTTCACCTCCGCCCATACCAGCCCCTGGGATTCTCCAAAGGTCTGAAGAAGGTTCTTCTCACTACCGGTCAGTTTCCCGTCTGCAAGCACCATCCGCGACATGGCTGCCAGTATTTCCCTGGCCTCCTTCTGATTGCCCGGGGTCGGCAGTGTATCCTCTCCTGATTTCACCGTATTGATTATTTCGGTCAGTTGTTCTCCGGTTATACTCCGCTTTTCAGCGAAGGAGGAGAGGGTTTTCATCTCCTTTTCATCCACTTCACCGTCCGCGTACATGGCTTTGACCATTGCTGAGAGAAGCAGTTCCGGCGGCACCAGGGCTGCCCTTTCTATCCCGTCGATAGCCTTTGCGGTTATTCTGGATGCGGAGAAACGCTTCACGGATTCAAGCACCCAGTCCTGGCTTCCATCGTTCAGTGGTCTTCCGCAGTATTCGCATTCACCTGTACTACCGCCTTCGTAAGGTGCACCGCAACCGGGGCAGTGGGATGATCTGAAGCTCTGATCAACGGAGGTTCTTATGCCATGTTTCCGAACCAGTGTATATATCTGTGGCCTTATGATCTTCCGTCCGGTTACACGTACATTTACCCCTTCGTTTCTCCTGGCATTTATACCTGACCATTTTACGAGAACTTCGATCCTGTCCATTCGGTTCTTCGTTCCGGGAATAATGTTCTGAACTTCTACAGTGCCTACCGCCGCATCCTTGAAAAAGAGCCAGTCCTTGTCACTCCTGGTATTGGATAACTGCTGTTCGAATCCCTGAAGGAATGATGGGAGAGTGACTTTCCTTGCGTCTGAAATATCGTTGGTGAACCAGGCTTTTATCAGCCTCCAGAAAATCACGGAAGTTCTGTCTTCGATGTGCTGCAGATTGAAACCCGGATCCATGACTTCCATGTTCTCGAACCCCGGAATAAGGGACTTGTTGGATACCACGTTCCATTCCATCGACTGGGTTATTTCAGCAAGCACCCAGTCATATTCGCCGCTTGTAAGAACAGAATCGCAACTTTCACATTTACCTGTGTCACTGAGTTCTATAGGAGTTCCGCAGTTCGGACAGACTCCTTCTACAAGGCCTTTTCCTTCAAGGGTCTGAACTCCTGGCTTTCTCAGAAAACTCCAGTATTCGGTAAATGGCGCGGAGGTGTTCTTCCGGATACGTTTCCCGGTCTTCAGGTCAACATCAGTATCGTCGGCCCTGGCAGTAACCTCTACGTGAATTGTATCGAAGTGAGAATCACTGAAAACACCAACAATTCTCGAACTCTGAACAACGATGTTTTCCATTTTGTTCTGGTAGCCTTCAGATTTCTGCATTTCAATCTGAAGGGTGAACCTTTCATTTATCCCGTCGGAGATAAACTGATTGACAGATGAGAGATCCTGATTTGACCAGGCCTGCTGAAGGGCTATGAAAGCCCTGTCCACCTTCTGAAGGAAATTCTCCTTTGAAAATCCCGGATCTCTCTGTTTCAAAGCATCCAGAGCATTCTGCATTTCCTGATGCTCCTGCTCTCTTCTGAGTTTTCCAGCCCTCGTGATAGTATGTGTTTCGTATCCGCCCTTCGCCTTCTTGCCGAACTTTATCATAAGGATTATCACTACTATCAGAAGCGGTACACCTATGAGCGGTTTGTGGATGGCAAGTCTGATAAGAAGGTAAAAGATATATCCCGCTCCGCTGCCACCTCCCCCGCCGCCTCCGCCACCTGAACCGCCGTAGCTTCCGCCACCTCCGGCCCTTGCAAAAGCGGTGGATGCAAGAACGAGCAGAATACCGGTCAATATGAGAAAAAACAGACCTCTTCTCTTTACATTGTATCTGAACACAATTACCCTCCTTGTGATAGCTGGATAGACATAGTGTATGTTTTTATGTTCCATGTGTCCATAGCCGTATCTGCGGTTATAATCATTCACACGGAATAGATCCTTATCAAGTATTTCCTGATGGAATGACAGATTATCGAAAGGATGTCTTTATGCGTATTTCAACAACAGCGGCGATATTCATGGCCCTGCTCACGATCATCGTATCCTGCGGCGGTGACTCCGATCAGGAAACGGTGGATTCACCCGCCACTGAGGCTGCAGCCGATACTTCCATAACTGAAGAACCCTTGATAACTGCTGAGTCAGAACAAATGCAGGAGACCGTAGAAACTTCTTCCGTAGCAGCAGGTCCGGAAGGGTTGTGGGATACAACCATGGGTCATATGGAATTTACAGTTGATGATTCCGCTAATAACGTTATGGGAGAATATCCGCTGGGAACCATTGAAGGAATTTTAATGGGTAGTATCCTTGAATTCACCTATTCTGAAGGCTCCCTCTCGGGAGCGGGGACATTTACGTTTGAGGATGATTTCAATTCCTTCACCGGTGTTCAGGACATATCCGGAACTGAGCTTATCTGGGATGGGAGGAGACTCTAGGTCCAATGAAGGGACAGACCAGGGTATCTGAGATACTGCAAAGAATAGAGGTTTCAAATCCCGTTGACCCCAGGTTCCTTGCCGAACAGCAGGTTAAGGATGCTTGGGCTGATGTCATGCCTGACCTGGTCAGATTCAGGAAAAGCGAAGCTGTTACGCTTGTGGTTAACGATGCTACAAGACCGGCTTCCTTTTCTATGATTGCGCCGATAGAAGAAGTTCTCGGAGATAAGGTAAGAATCCTCTTTGCCACCGGAACCCACAGGCCGGTTACCCCGGAGGAGAAATCAACCCTTCTAGGTGGCTGCTTTCCAGATGCTGCATGGAAGAATAGTGATTGCGATTCGGAAGATATGGTTTACATAGGCAGAACTCCGATTGGTACACCGGTAAGCATGGATCCATGGCTTTTCGACGGGAATCCGGTAGTAGCTGTGAATTCCGTCGAACCTCACTATTTTGCCGGATATACCGGAGGTAGGAAATCCTTTCTTCCAGGTGTTTCGTCCAGGGAATCCATAGTAATGAACCACTTCCATGCCTGCATGCCGGGGGCGTTGCCCGGGAGGCTTGACGGTAACCCTGTACATGCGGACATGATGGATGCTCTCTCCATGCTGGAGGATAAAATTGAGATTCTACAGGGGAACGGGGTCATACACCGAGGCAGGCTGGCGCATTTTTTTGCGGGAACATGCAGGGAATCTTTTATGAAAGCATCCGAGGCTTCAGCGGTCCTGTCTACGGTTTTCGTTCCATACAGATCCCCGCTGGTTATACTTCATCCTGGAGAACCTCTGGATATAAATCTCTATCAGTCGGAAAAGGCAATTTACAACTGTCATTCGGTTGTTGAGGATGGTGGTTTTCTTCTTCTTATCAGTTCATGTGTGGAAGGTCTCGGGGCGGATCATCTTGAGAAAGCCTTTGTAACATCCATGGATGAAGGATGGAACACTCCCGGGAGACATCAGTACAATCTGGGAGATCATACCATAGTCCGGCTCAAGAACATGAGGAAAAGGATAAAATTAGCACTTTCAAGCAGCCTGCCTGACGGTATTGTAGAAGGAATGGGTATTGAACCAGTTCATGATATTGAATCGTGGATCACACAGAAGAAATGTGACAGACCCATTTTTATACCCGGAGCAGGTTTCGTAGTACCTATTGTGGAAAATAGCTGATATGTGGAACTTAAGGACCCGTCTTCTTCCTCTGTTCGTGGTGATCGTTCTTGTCTGGATATTCTTCTACTACAGTTACGGCCTGGTGTCCCGTCTCAGAGAGACCAGGGCAAGTGCAAACGAGACTATAGCATGGTTCTGGGCGGGGGCGCAGGTTCCCATGAGCAGGCTGGCAGAGCTTGGCATGATATACGTTTGCTCTGGATGCGGCTCAACAACACCTGCATACGGGTTTGAATCGGATTCCAGTAAGACGAGTTTCTGCCAGGAATGCGGCTTGGTAACTGAATGGTACTTCATATCCATGGAAGGCATTGAGGAGCGGGAGCGGCTTTTCCACAGAACCAGGAGACTCTTCAAAGATCTGGTTGAAAGACTGGATTATACGACTATTCTTTCCGACAAGGATATGATACCACAGGTTGTAAATGGCATAGCGGTTCCAGACACGATAAGCGATGAGAGCCTTAAATTGCTGATACTGCTTACCGAGGAACTTGACGCTGAGAATACACCGATCCCAATAACGGATTCCTATGACGAAACCATTGGATACCTTCATTACGGATCCGATGAACTGGCGAAGGAACTCCTGCTCGTGCCGTATATTGAACTTGGTATCTTCTTCATACTTGCTCTACTTTTTCTCTACGTTATCAGGATAGAGATGAAGAAGGAAAAGGAGCTGTCATGGATCAGTTTTGCCAGGGAAACTGCGCACCAGATCAGTACTCCTCTCTCTTCCCTTATGGGCTGGATAGAACTGCTCAGGGAGAAGCCTGAAGCCGAGACGGATAAGGAGTTCGCAGAAGCCCTGGAGTTTATCGAGAACGATGTCGATAGATTGAAACAGATAGCAAGCAGGTACGGTCAGATGGGTCAGAAACCGAAGCTTGAGAGGTGCATGATCAATGCTGTCATTCTCGATACGGTACACTATTTCTGCGGGCGCCCCGGGTTCCTGGCTGATAGTATGAATCTGGAAACTGAATTAGAATCCGAATATCAGGTTGATCTGAACAGGGTACTATTCAGCTGGGTCATCGAAAACCTTCTGAAGAATTCAATTGCCTCTCTGAAGGAAACAAGAGGCGGAGTAATAAGAATAAGCACGAGGGATGTTCAGGAAGGACCGGGACTGGTAATAGTGGAGATAGCTGACACCGGGAAGGGAATCCCCTTTGCCGATCAGAAAAGAATTTTCAAGACAGGTTTCAGTACCAGACGCGGCGGATGGGGGCTGGGCCTTACGCTCAGCAAGCGTATCATAGAGCAGAACCATAATGGAAGCCTGCGTCTGGAAGCCAGTTCACCCGGCAAGGGAACCACTTTCATAATAAAACTGCCCTCATCATCGGAGGGTGTTGAATGATTACGGTCCTTTGGGTTGATGATGAGATCCAGCATCTCAGAAGTCATATAAGATTCCTGGAAAAGCGCGATTACAGGGTGCTTACCGCACACAGCGGACACCAGGCCCTTGATGTACTACAAGCAAACCAGGTGGACATCGTTCTCATGGATCAGATGATGGTGGGAATGGATGGAATGGAAACCGTATCCAGAATCCGGAAAAATTATCATTTACTCCCGATTGTCATGGTAACCCAGAGTGAGGAAGAGGAACTGATGGATCTTGCTATAGGCGGTGAGGTTGATGACTATCTGACAAAACCTGTGAACCCCAGCCAGATCCTTCTTGTAATAAAGAGGTTGCTGATGGGCAACCGCCTGAGAACCCAGAGAGCTGCAAGAGAGATGGTTGATCAGACAGCCAGGGTCATGGATATGCTCAGCCATGCGATGGACTGGAGAAAATGGATCAGTATCTACCGTTCCTGGGTTGAGATGGATGTTGCTTCGGATGGTTCCCTTGTGGACGAGATGAGGAGCATTGATAGGAACAGGTTAAGTGATCTGGAGCTTGATTTTTCAAAACATGTTGAACTCAGTTATCCAGACTGGATATCCGACAAAGGCCCGGATTCTCCCCTCATGTCGCACAATTATCTTGAACGGGTAGTGGTTCCTCAGGTGGAATCCTCCGATGAGCTGGTTATGATGGTAATAGACTGCATGAGGTACGACCAGTGGCTTACTATGGCTCCCATACTGGAGAAGTGGTTTCATATTGAGACCGATTTCATGCTTACTATGCTTCCATCCGCGACACCCTACAGCAGAAACTCCATTTTCGCTGGTCTTCTCCCAAGAGATATATGGAGATTCTACCGGCATAAATGGGACGAGAATTACGGAGAAGCCGGATTGAACAGGCATGAGCATTACTTCCTTACGGAAGCACTGAGAAGGTTGGGCTGTGACAGGTATATCCAACCGGAATACGTAAAGATAAGCAACAGAAGAGAGGGAGAGACACTGATCCACTCCCTCTCCAAATATCTCAGGGATGGTTTTCTTGCGGTGATAATAAATTACATAGATCATCTGACCCACGGCAGGTCAGAGCTGGATCTTATCAGAGATCTGGCTCCCGATGTAAACAGCTTTAGAAAACTGGCCGAGACATGGTTCAGATCTTCATTTCTGAGGGATTTATTCCATACCCTTGCGGCAAGGGGATCTACAATTGTGATAACCAGCGATCATGGTTCCGTTTTTACATCCAGGGAGACAAGGATTAAGGGCAGAGGGGTTTCAGGCAGCATAAGATTCCGCTTCGGAAACTCGATGTCAGCCGATCCAAAGGCGGTTATTACTGTAAGGAGTCCGGCCGAATGGGGTTTACCTGACGAAAGACCTTCAAAGAGATACCTTTTCGCGAGATCCGATTATTTCATGATGTTCCAGAATGTACCCAGGGACGAGATGCACAAATTCAGAAACACATTTCAACATGGAGGGGTCTCGCTTGAGGAGATGATAGTTCCCAGCATAATCTTGAAGCCCAAAAGCGTGAGATGATGGATCAGATAGCGCTGGAGAAGCTCGCCAGGCAAATAGCGGGTCGCATGGGACCCGGCAGCAGACTTTTTCTCTCAGGGGATCTGGGTGCCGGAAAATCGGTATTCGCAAGGGCTGTTCTCAGGGAGCTGGGGGTGAAAGGCAGTATTCCAAGCCCCAGTTTCATAGTGAATACCGTCTATAACGCCGCCGGCCTGGCAATCCATCACATAGACCTCTACAGGCTGAAGGGAATTCCTGATGAGCTGGAGTTCTACGGGATTTACGAAGTGCTTGAAAGCGATGCCGCAATAATTGTGGAATGGGCCGAGCGTCTGGATGCGGTCATTCTGATGAACGGAATATTCGTGAGCATCGATTTCACCGATAATCCGATGATGAGGGAGGTGAAGGTTGATGAGAGGGGTCTGGCTGGGAATTGAAACTACAACTGCCACCGGTGGAGTTGCAGTAATGAAGAATGGAGTACTTCTGGCAGAGGAGTGTTTCCCGATCAGGGCAACACACTCAGAAAAAGTCCTTCCAGGTATTGCAAGACTTCTGAAGCAGGCTGAAGTGACACCTGAAGAGATTACCGGAATCGCCGTGTCATCGGGGCCGGGGTCCTACACCGGGCTTCGCATTGGAATCGCCACGGCCCATGGACTATCTGCCGGATGGGGCATTGGCGCAGTAGGTGTAGAAACACTTAGAGTTCTTGCAGTATCAGTTACGGCTGAATGTCCTGTTCTGTCATGCATCACTGCCAGAAATAGTGAGGTTTATGCCGCTGTTTATGAAAACAGCTCCTTCGAAGCCGGTGAGATTATTCCTCCCGGTATTTACACTGCCTCTGCCATTGAGAAGAGGATATCCAGGCTGGATGAAGTGATAGTTGTGGGAAGCGGGAAGAACGTACTGTCGTTTTCTGACAAGGTTAGAAAGACAGATCCACTCTGGGACACTCCAAGACCTTCAATTGTTGCGTTACTGGGTTCATTGAAGACGGAATTGTATGGTTTCGACGATCATCCGACTCCCGTATACCTCCGTGGTTTCAATGAAAAGGCGGACAGTAATGTTCCCTGAGATCCGTCTTGCATCCGCAATTGATATTCCCGGCATAATGGATATCGAGAACAGATCATTCCCGTGCCCATGGGATACGGAAACCATTACTGCCTGTATTGAATCCCCATCCGTCCGGACGTGGACCTCAAGGCTCGATGGTAGAGTCGCGGGATACATTACCGCTGAACTCGATGCGGGCGGACTTCACATTATTAACCTTGCAACAGGCGGAGATGCAAGAAGGCAGGGCCTGGCAACCTGTCTTCTGAGAACCGCTGAATCGTGGGGCCGGCGCCTCGGTGCTACGGTTTCTTTCCTCGAAGTAAGGAATAGCGCTCTACCTGCCCTGGCCCTTTACGAAAAGAACGGCTACAGCAGCACCCGGCTTCTCGGAAGCTATTATCCTGATGGTGAAGACGGTAGAGAGTTCCGGAAGACCATCCGTCCCGACAGGGTGGCCTCAACTATCGCGGAGAGGATTATCAGCAGGTGCGCCATCATCCCCCCTGTGGGAGTTATACTGGGCTCAGGGCTTTCATGGCTGGCAGAGGAGTTCGGAACAGTGCTTGAGATAAGCTATGAGGAATTACTTGGAAAATCGAGCCCTGAAGTTCCCGGGCACCCCGGAAAGATCTCGTTCAGCCGCTGCGGCAGGTTCGTATTCATGCTTGGAAGGCTGCACCTTTACCAGGGCTATATCGGAGATGAGATATCTATGTTACCCGGCGTACTTGGAGATCTCGGTGTTACAGCATGGATACTCACGTCATCTTCAGGAGCTGTCGATACCGAACTCCTCCCCGGTGATGCCGTTCTGTTCAGGGATCATGTAAACTTCGCCGGATGTGTACCGGAGTGTACATTTGGAAGGATAAGAAGATCAGTGTACTCAGCCAGGCTCAGAAAAGCGGCTGAGAAAGCTGCGCGAAGAACCGGAACCGAATTAAGGGAAGGAGTCTTTGCCTGTGTTTCCGGACCTGCCTACGAAACCTCCGCTGAGATAAGATTTCTAAGGAACAATTGTTTTTCGACAGTATCAATGTCAACTGTACCTGAAGCCCTGCTTCTTTCTTCACGGGGATTCGATGTAGCAGCGATATCGCTGGTAACTAATGCCGCATTCCCGGAAGCTGTGATTACCCATGAGGAAGTTCTTTCATCACAGGGAAAGGTCAGAAAAAAGCAGGAAGACTTTCTTACTTCCTTTATCCGGGAGGTTGCGTCAGTTGAATTACAATGATGTGGAAAAATATCTCTTCGGCAGGAAGAGGATGGGTATGAAATTCGGTCTTGATCGGGTCAGAAAACTCATGAAGGATGTTGGAGACCCGCAGGAGAATTTCAGAACAATTCATGTCGTTGGCACCAACGGCAAGGGCAGCACTACTGCACTTCTTTCCGAGATTTTCAGGCATCTCGGCTTCAGAACAGGAAGAATGATCTCTCCCCATCTTTTTCACTACAGGGAAAGGACTGCTGTTGACGGTATATGGATTCCCGAAGAGGAGGTTGTGCAATTCATTGAACTCTTCAGAGATAGAATTGAGGAGCACAGCGCTACTTTTTTCGAGATTACGATTGCCATGTCAGCATGGCATTTCATGAACAGCGGGGTAGACCTGGTGGTAGCTGAAGCCGGCCTGGGAGGGAGGCTTGACGCTACAAGACTCATGAATGGCGAATGCACCCTCTTCACAGGGGTGGAGATCGAGCACAGCAGAATTCTTGGATCTACTGAGGCTGCCATCGCAGCTGAGAAGGTTGCCATTGCCAGGGATGGATCAACTCTCATTTCATACAGTCAGAAACCCGAAGTAGAGCAAGTCATCGCAGATGCCGTCAGGGAGAGGAATTTACTTCGCGAATGGCCGGAACCGGCTTCGAGCGCTCCCCTTCCCGGAGAACACCAGAAACGCAACGCAGGACTGGCCATCGCGGCAGCGCTTCAGATAACGGGAAACGATAAGATTTCGGTCATGAACGCTTTCGATAAGGCGTGTTCAACATTGAGGTGGGCAGGGCGTATCGATCTGCGCACCGGTTCTCCTTTCATTCTGTTTGATGTAGCCCATAATCCGGGTTCTGTAGCTTTTCTGGTGAAGCACCTGAAAAGCGGCTGGCGGACCCCTGTACCGGCTGTGATTGGATTCCTGGAGGATAAGTTATGGCGGGAAATGACCCTCCAGCTGAAAGGAATATTCGACCCGGTGATAACAACCACACCACTTAATGAGAGATTCCTGCCGGCAGAAACACTTGCTGCTGAATTCCGGAAAAACGGAGTTGAAGCCATCTGGGAAGATGATATAGGCAGGGCGCTGGAAAAGGGCAGATCCCAGGCTTCTGATATTCTGGTTGTAGCGGGTTCGTTCTTCGTTGTCGGAGACGCAATGCGGCAGGCGTGGGAAAAGGGCTGGATAACCATGCCCGAAGAAGGGGAGGAACCAAGGCAGCTTTTCTATCAGGTTACCAACGTTGACAGTCCTCTAAAGAGTAGTGTATAAGTATTATTCATACGGTAGATTTCAGATCCATTATGATGGAGGTAGAATTCAATGGCGAAAAATAAAAAGGCTGCGCCCGAAAGGATCGATCAGAAGGAGAGTACAAAAGGTGCAGCTCCATTTACACTTGTAAATTATATCCTGTTTGCTGCGGGGTTGCTTGATATCATCATCGGATGGTTTCTCCTCCGAGGGGGACATATCACCATTGCCCCTGTCATGCTGATCGCAGGATACTGCATTATCATCCCTCTTGCAATCGTATTCAGAAAAAAGCAACCTGAAACCGTTTAGCGTGAAAAACATACTCGCTGTTCTTACAATTACTCTGTTCCTCGCCTGTGGAGACGGTGAAGAGCTGGTATTCAGGCCTGACCCCCTTCCATTGATGGCGAAGGACACAGCTTTCGTTTACGTAACAGGGGGAGTTTTCATTACAAATACCGGAGATACCGTGGAGATATCAGATTTTCGTCTGGGGCGGTACGAAGTATCCAACAGACTCTATTATTATCTGGCCGATGAAAGAGGTCTTGAATTGCCATCAGATCCCGGATTTCCCGGAATGAACCATTACCTTTTCGAATACCCGGACTATCCTGTGGTAAACGTAAGTGTAAGAGAAGCCGTAGCGGCCGCAGCAGTACTGGGAGGAAGGCTTCCCTCAAGGTCAGAGTGGGCTTACGCCGCATCACTGGACGTTTCAGGGAATATCGCAGGGCAGTATCCCTGGGGTTCTCTCAAGCCTGAGGATGCGGAGTATCCCGCCAACTTCCTCGCTGGAGATGAGTGGGAGACCAGAGGAATGGATGGATACTTCTGGACCGCTCCTGTTGATTCATTCCCGCTGACTGATGCTGGTTTTGCATGCCAGGCGGGTAATGTGGCCGAATGGACATATTCACCTCTGGACTCAGTATTTCCGGTATGCGGAGGAGCATGGCTGTCGACTGGAGATGATATTACAATTGACGCGGTACGATACCTGGCTCCAGGCGACCGGGCGCGACACATCGGCTTCCGTATCCTGCTCCCGGGGACGTAGGACACTTCAACTTATTTGGCAGCATATAGTTAAAGAATAGCAACAAATACAACATTTCATATATTTTAAAGGAGTTTCTGTGAATAACAGATTTCGTGGTCATTTTATTCTGTCGGCTTTGATACCACTTTTTATTCTGGTCGCCGGCACGGTTTCAACCTCACCATACGATGACACTCTGACGATTACGGTTCCCCCCGGAGGATACGCATGGTCAGTATTCACTGATTCTACAGGTTTTGGTGATTTCAAGACTGTTTCTGTACTTGCCCCTGGTCCTATAACGGGATTCAATGATGTGTTACCCGATTCGACTGCACGAGTAATCGAATTGTACAATGAATGGCTGAGGGAAGACCTCACGATAAGATTCACTGATCTCCTTTACGAAGTTGTTAACAACGACATGCCGTTTCTACCCGCCTTTGCAGATGTTAATGGAGACGGTCTGGAAGATCTGATATTCAACGGGGATGCCGGCAATCCGGCGACAAGGGTATTTCTGGCTCCGGATTGGACTGAAATTACGGATATCAGCGGATCGATAGAATTCAGAAGGTTCTGTGATCTGAACGATGATGGTATATCTGACTTTATTTCTGTCAGTGATGAGGGTGTGCTTACTTGTTCTAACGAAGATACAGTCCTTCAGATTACCGAAGGTTTTGATATTACCGGCGTAACCGGCACAGCCCTCGGTGATATGGAGGGCGACGGCCTTGTTGATCTTGTTGTGGGTACGGATTCGGGAAATCTTCTCGTTTACAGGAACCGGGGCACTATTGAAGTGCCATGTTTTCTGCCTTTTGTATCTGAATCCCGTATTCTATTCCCCATGAATGCGGGGGCGTTCAGTTCACCGGCGGTATTCCTTTCCGGTGATTCCATGTTGATTGCCGCAGTGGGGACACAGCAGAACGGTCTGAAGTTCTACACCACAGGTGCCGGCGGAAGTACGATGTCCCTGGAATGGACGACAGTCGATGCTCCCGGCAATAGAGACATGCTTCTTAACATATCACCCGTTGAGGTCGATCACTGTGGAGAAACGATACTTGTATGTGGAACCAGGAGCGGGATTCTTTACGAAACCCGGACAGGTTCCGATTCCCTGAGCCTGCTGCATCTTTCGCCTGTCCCGGGGACCTATCCGAGCCTTGCCCTTGCTTCGGTAAACGGAGATGAATTCCCCGATCTGATAGCAGGGACAATGGAGGGGGATGTTTTCTATCTTTCAGGTTACGAAGGCTGGTTCGAAGGCAACTGGGAGAGGATGGATAATTTCCCTCGAATCCCCTCGGGTGCTCCGGCTGCCTGGAAAAACGGGCTGGTGTTCGGCTCAAGAGACGGCGAAGTAAGATATTTCGCCAGGGACGGCAGTGGTGCCTGGGATGATTCCACGATGAATTCGGAATTCCGTAATATCGACGTTGGAGATTACTCTATACCGGATTTTGCTGATTTGAACAGTGATGGTAATAAAGAGCTTATTGTCGGAAATTCAAGAGGGTCTCTGATCTGCTTCGAGCTTGATGAAGATGCAGTTAACGGCGGTCCGTTGTATGTTGAAAAGTTCTCCTGGAAATTCGAACCCAACAGCGCGGTTTCGGATATTCAAGCTTACTATTCAAGGTATTTTGCTCCATACTCCGTTTTCCGCTCTCCGTCGGGTATCCGGGAAGTCAACGCGTTCTCACGGGAGATCATGGAAGCAGAGCCTCAACATCGTGATGAGATAGCATACTGTATTGCGCATACGCCTACAGAAGTCCTGCGAGCCATGTACGAGAACGGCGACAGTGACCTGTTTTCCGTCAACGTTTCGGAGATGTACGAAATGGCCGAGAAACTTGATTATGTCCGCCTGCTTGATTCCGGCTATGAAACAGTTTGCCAGCTGAAAACAGAAAACGGGTGGATCGAGATCTCCGGGGAAAACTACTATCGGTTCGTGGTACATCCAAGAATACTGTTTGAAATTCCCGCAAGGATTAATACTGAATACTGGAGTACAAGGCGGGATACAGCATCCGTTTCCCTTGAGGAATGGCTGCATCATGAACCAGACAGCCTGTACGGCGGATCAGCAGATCATTTATTCTGGCGGGAATTCATCCCTTCAGACAGCTCCGGGGGAAGAACCCTTGAAGAACGGATGATGGAAGCAGCCACCTTCGAGGAAGCGGTGGTCAGACTGTGCAACTTCCAATCTCATTCCCAGCCGGGTGGCCTGATGACATTCGGGTATATGACCAACGATCTGCAGCCGATGGTGATCTACAGGAAGGCCTACGGTTCCTGTGGAGAGCAGTCCATTCTACAGACAGCGTTGTGTCGTGCATTCTTCATACCCGCATATGTTGTTGGATGCAGGGGCGAGGATCATCAGTGGAATCACTATCTGGATCCGGAAAGCGGAAGGTGGAATCACTGGGATATAAACTACGGCGTTTCAGGGATCGGCAATGTGTGGGTATCAGCCGAGAAAATTAACCATACCGGTAAGACTATATCCACCATAACAGCCTTCGGACCCGAGAATGAAGTATGGTCTGTAACGGGCAGCGTTCTTGTCCCGCCCGGTTCAGGATATATGCCTGAAGACTCAGGTTATACAAGTACTGCCCACGTGGATATTCTGGTTTCCGATCCTGCCGGGACGCCGGTTGAAGGCGCCATGGTACTGGCAAGGTCGCACTGGGAAAACGCCAATTCGGTTTCCGGATTCGATTATACAGATGAATCTGGTCTGTGTGATTTCCAATTGGGCTGGGAGCCGAATGGGGGGTATACAATCGATGTGATATCACCCTTCGGGTCAGCAGGAAGCTCCAATATCGCGTTCAACGAAGGGAAGTTCTACTCCATAAGTTATACCGTGCCTTGCAGAGTTCCGCAGAGGCAGACCATATTCGTCCCGGAGACAGACACTCCATCTAACATTTCCGTTATGAGCAAGCTTTTTCCGGTACCCTACTATTCCCGTTCCCTTTACTCGATCGCTGACGACAATGGCAGCGAATCCTACCGGAGTCCGGGCTGGATTCATTGGCGGACATCGGTTTCCCCCGGAACCCCGGTGTACATGAATGCAGAGAACTTCAGGGATTACAGGAATGGCCTTAACTGCAAAGCAGTGCCGTATTCATTCATACCTGAGCCGAACGATACCTGTTATGCAATCCTTGATAACAGGAACAGTATTTTTACATGGTCTGAATTCCATTTCTCACCATCAGTATGTTCTGTATCGGATGATTCGTCTTACGATGTTTCCGCCTGGCTTGCTGAACCACCTCCGTACAGAAATCCGGTGGCTGCTTCATACTGCACCGGCAGCAGCTATTCCGGCAGCGATGATAACCTCAGCTGGATCAGATACTATCAGGGCATGGAATTTCAACAGGACAATCCTGACGATCCTCTTTCAGCCGGACGAGTTCTCGGTCCGTTCATGATTCCAGTCGGGGAGAGAAGCCTGGATATAGGAAGCACCGGGGATCAGCCCGGACTTGATATGGACCTTTTCCTTTTTGTAGACCGTAACGCGAACAGATCGGTTGATGATATGTCGGAGCTTGCAGCAAGCTCTACTTCACCGTCTTCCAACGAGAGTATCTCTCTGACCGAGCCCGATACGGAAGTTGCGTACTGGATTTACATCCATGGGTGGCAGGTTCCCGATGAGGGAGGCAGGATAGATCTCGGGCTATCCTTTGAGCCGGAGATGCTTGATGTGCATTCCCTAAGGCCGACTGGATATCAGAGCAGTCAACCACAGCACTTCAGCTTCATAACTTCATCGGATACTCTGGAAACCGGAGATATTTACCTGGTTGCAGGAGACGATGTGATTTTTCCGGAGAAGGCTGAAGATCGATGGTATTTTGAAGCCCCTCTTAGCGCAGCCGTTTTCGATGCCGGATCAGTGGATATCTTCGGAAGTGATGGAGAGCTGATCGAAGACCTTGCATGGAATGTATGCCCGGACAGCATTCCTCCAGAACTTACTCATTTCTCTGTCTCAGTTGATTCAGTCGATATGGAAGTACTGGTCGAGGCTGTATGTACTGATGAATTGTCAGGGGTATGGGAAGCTGTATCATCTATTGACACCCTTGATAATACCCGGCTGGTGTTACGGGAGGATTCTATCCGGAGCTGCAGGATTGATATTGCTCCTTTCTCAGGGCAGACCGTTTCAATTGGAGTAAGTTTCACCGATTCAGCAGGTAATGAAACAACAGATATTTTCGATATTGATGTTCCGTTAAGACCGGTAGTGCTTTTCAAGTCAGTTTATCCATCCGGGTCAGTGTACGACCACAGGCCCATTCTGCAGGTCTATGCTGATTTTCGTGATAATCTGACCGGCTGGTGTGCTGCAGCTGTACTATCCGATTCATCGGGTGCCTTCCGGGAAGAACTGAATCCATTCGTAATCGATGGGAATATCATTCAGTTCAGGCCGCTGGAACCTCTTGATGATGGTAGTTACAGTGTCATTGTACGGATAACTGATCAGGATACATCGTTTACCGCGGAGCATTCATGGAGTTTCACAGTTGAAACCATGACCTCGACGCTATGAACCTGAAAATTCACATTTATACCTTATGTGCCAGGTGAAGTTTTGTATCCAGTGTGTCCAGTGACAATTTCATCACCGAAACGAATTATTAGATGATGCTTATCAGATATTCTATTAAAGCATGCGGAATAGTCTTACTTATCACAGCTTCACGAACCTTACCGAAGCTGACCTGTCTTCAACAATCCCTTGGATAATGTAGGCGCCGGAGGGAGCTTCATGACCGGAGGAATCACGACCATCCCAGAAGAAGATGCTTCCATCCCTTTCAGAAAGCTTCCGTACAAGCTTACCTGAAAGATCGTAAACAAGAAGCTCAACACCTTCTGCATATACAGAGGGGACTTC